>NZ_JFJV02000242.1:34196-59356 GCF_000611145.1 Cupriavidus sp. SK-3
CGACACGCAACGGATGAAAGCATGCAGCCAATCGACTATCTGCTGAGGACCGCGAGCGCCACGCCGGCCCGCATCGCATTGCAGGCCGCCGGAGAATCGCTGACCTACGGCGAACTGACGCAGAAGGTGCTGGCGCTCGCAGCGGCCTTCCAGGCGCTGGACCCCACGTCCGGATCGCGCGTAGGCATCTGCGCCGGCAATAGCGTGCAGCATGTGTTGGCGCTGCTGGCTACGCTGGCCGCCGGTAAGTGCTGGGTGCCGCTGAATCCGCGCGCGTCGGTTCACGAACGGGCCCGCATCGTCGACTTCACCGAGCCGTCCATCCTGGTGGTGGAAGACAGCGACCACGGCCAATCCGGCACGATCACGCCTGGCGCCCGCGTGATCGCCTGCGGGCCGCAGGCATCCGGCCCGGACAGCATTGCCGCGCTGCTCGCTGCCTGGCGCGGCCGCGTCCCGCTACGCGTGCAGCGCGAACTTGGCGAAACGCAGGCCATCAAGTTCACCGGCGGCACTACCGGCGCGCCCAAGGGGGTCATGCAATCGCTGCGGTCGTGGAACACCACGGTGGTTTCCATCCTCACCGCGATGCAGTTGCGCGAGGACGAGCGCTATCTCGCCGTGGCCTCCATCACCCACGGCACATCCACGTTCCTGCTGCCAGTGTTCGCGCGTGGCGGCACCCTCGTGCTGGCGGATTCGACCAGGCCGCGCGCCCTGCTCGATCAGCTGGAGCACGAGCGCATCACCACGGTGTTCATGCCGCCCACGCTGATCTACGATTTGCTGGACGAGCCCGGCGTGCGCGAACGGGACTGGTCCGCGCTGCGGCACCTGATCTATGCGGCAGCGCCGATGCGCGCAGACCGGATTGCCCAGGCCATCGATGTCTTCGGCACCCTGGAGACCTCGTTCGGGCAAACCGAGGCCCCCGGCATCATTGCCTTCCTGCCCGCCGGGGAATTGCGCGATCCCGCCCGCCACGGCAGCGTCGGCCGTGCCACCTGCCTGACCGAACTCGCCATCATGGGGCGCGATGGCAAGTTGCTGCCGGCTGGCGACACCGGCGAGATCGTGGTGCGCGGCGACCTCGTCATGTCCGGCTACTGGCGCCAGCCCGGCAAGACCGCCGAGGCACTGGCCGATGGCTGGCTGCATACGGGCGACGGCGGCTACCTGGACGCGCAAGGCTACCTGTACCTGAAAGACCGGTTGCGCGACGTCATTATCACGGGTGGCTTCAACGTGTACCCCAGCGACGTGGAGAACGCGCTCGGCGCCCATCCCGCGGTATGCCGCTGCGCCGTGCTCGGCATGGACGACCCCCGCTGGGGAGAGGCCGTGCACGCGGCCGTGCAACTGCATGCCGGCGCCACCGCCAACGCTGCCGAGCTACAGGCGTTCGTCAAGGAGTGCCTGGGTTCTGTACAGGCGCCAAAGCGCATTCATTTTGTGGAAACCCTTCCGCTCACTGCCAACGGCAAGGTCTCGAAGCTCGAGGTCAAGACCCGGCTCGCCGCCGGCGCAAGCAACTACGCCGGCAACAACCCTCAAGGCAAGGAGCCTCTTTCGTCATGACACCAACGGATATCCTGGTAACCGGCGGCTCCGGCGGCATCGGCTGGGCCCTGTGCAAGACGCTGCGCGAGCGCGGCCACACGGTAGTGAACTTCGATCGCGTGGCACCTCCCGAGGCCGGCGTGACGCATTTCGTCGAAGTCGACATGGCCGAGCCGGCGCAACTCGCCGCCGCGCTTGGCAAAGCTTCGGCCAGCTTCGCCTTCACCGGCCTCGTCAACAACGTAGCGACCCTGCGGGCGGCGAGCCTGGAGGAAACCAGTCTTGACGACTTCGACAAACAGATCGATGTCAACGTCCGGGCGGCGCTGCAATGCACCCAGGCACTGGTCCCGGGCATGCGCGCGGCGCGCCACGGCCGCATCGTCAATATTTCCAGCCGTGCCGCGCTGGGCAAGGAACTGCGCACGGCGTATTCGGCCAGCAAGGGCGCCCTGAACGCCATGACGCGTACCTGGGCGCTGGAACTCGCGGCGCACGGCATCACTGTCAACGCCGTCGCTCCGGGGCCCATCGCCACGGCGGCGTTCGGCTCCGTCAACCCGACCCAGGATGCGCTGACACAGCGCATTGTGAACGGCGTGCCGATCAGGCGGCTCGGCAAGCCTGAGGACATTGTTCACGCCGTCGAGTTCTTTCTCGACGAACGCGCGTCCTTCGTCACCGGACAGGTGCTGCACGTCTGCGGCGGCATCACCGTGGGGCTGAGCGCATGAACGGCATCCGCACCGAGATCGGCTACACGACGCCAGATCGCATCACGCTGCGCGGGCGGGACCTTGCCACCGAGGTGATCGGCAAGCTGGATTTCGTTCAGACGCTCTGCCTGGTAGCGCTCGGGCGCCTCCCCGGCGCCGCGGAGGCGCGGATGATCGACACGCTGCTGGTGACCGCGGTTGACCACGGGCTGACGCCAAGCGCGATCAGCGCCCGCATGACCTGGCTGGGCGCGCCGGAATCCTTGCAAGGCGCGGTCGCCGCGGGCTTGCTTGGCGCCGGCGAACGCTTCCTCGGCACCGTGCAGAACATGGCGGAATTACTGCTGCAAGAAGGTGCGTCGCTGGCGGCCGATGCCGACGCAGCCGCCATGGCAGAGCATGCCCGGCGCATCGTCGCCGCCTGCCGGTCAGCCGGCAAGCCGATACCTGGCGTGGGCCATCCGATACACGCGCAAGGTGATCCGCGCGTGCCGGTCCTGATGGAGACCGCGAGCGCGAATGGCTTCCACGGCAAGTACTGTCGTCTTGCCCTGGCGCTCGGCGACGCCTGCGGCGACGATACGCGCCGTGTCCTGCCGCTCAACGCCGCTGGCGCCATCGGCGCCATCCTCGCCGAGATGGGGCTGGACCCGCTGTTCGGCCGAGGACTGGCACTGATCGGACGCTGCGCGGGACTGGTCGCCCACCTGATCGAGGAACGCGAGCAGCCGGTCGGCCAACAGGTTTGGAACCTGGTCTTGCGACAAGACCCGCGCAACGTGCTGCCGTAGGCGGCCAACTCCTATTTGCACTTTTTCCACCACGACATCACCTGCCGCGCGGCAGGAAACGGAGACAACACAACATGGCCAGACTGCCTTACTTCGATGTGGACAACGTGCCCGGCCGCCTTGGCGAGCAACTGCGCGGGCGTCCCCCCCCTCAACCTGTACAGGGTCCTGCCGCATGCGCCGGAGATCGCGCTCGGCTTCCTCGGTCTCGGCCGCGCCATTCTCACGGAGGCCTCGCTGCCGCCCACGCTGCGCGAACTGGTCATCCTGCGGGTGGGCGCGCTCAGCGGCGCCAGTTACGAAGTGCATCAGCACCGGCGCGTGGCGTGCGCCGCCGGTGTGCCGGAAGAAAAAATCGATGCCGTGCTGAAGCCGGATGCCAACGGAGACTTCAGCGAACTCGAGCGCCTTGTCATCGCATTCACCGATGCCGTGGTGCACGACGTCAAGGCACCGGCGCCGCTCTACGCCAAGGTTGCGGCGGCCCTGGACGGACAGATGATGGTCGAACTGCTGGCAACCATCGGCTTCTACATGCTGGTGTCGCGCCTGCTGGAAAACCTCGAAGTCGATATCGAAAACCCGCCCCTGGAAAAACTGGAGCTGCGCCATGACTGAATCCCTGGAAAGCCGTCCGGACCAGCAACTGTTTGCACCTGCGCTTGGCGAGCCGCGCCGCGACGGCCGGCTCGCCGGGCGCCGCATCCTGGTGGTAGGCGCGGGCCAACGCCGCACCGTCGATCCGGCGCCGTCGGTCGGCAATGGCCGTGCCATGTCAATCCTGTTCGCCCGCGAAGGCGCCGCCGTGGCGTGCGCCGATATTGATGCCGGCGCCGCGCAGGATACGGTCGACCTGATCCTGCGCGAGGACGGCCGCGCGGTGCCGGTCCAGGCCGACGTTGCGGACCCCGCTCAGATCTCGCGCATGGTGGCCCAGGCGGCGGCTGCGCTGGGCGGGCTCGATGGCCTGGTGGTCAACGTCGGGATCGGCAACCCGAATCGCTTCGGCGCGGAGACGCCCGAAGACTGGGACCGGGTCCAGGACATCAACCTGCGCGCCCCGATGTTCTGCGCCCAGGAGGCCGCCGCCGTCATGCCCGCCGGCAGCGCCATCGTGTTCGTGGCCTCGACGGCGGCGATCTCGCCGCTGAGCGGCCTGCCGGCCTACGAGACTTCCAAGGCAGCCTTGACCGCGCTGGGCCGCGCGGTGGCATTCGCCGGCCAGCCCAGCGGCTTGCGTGCGAATGTGCTGGCACCAGGACTGATCGACACACCGATGGGCCGGGACGCCTCGCGCTCCCGGCCATCGCGCGCGGCCCGTCCACTGCCGTTCGGCCGGCAGGGCACAGGCTGGGAGGTTGCGCATGCCGCGCTCTACCTGATCAGCACCGAGTCCTCCTACGTCAACGGACAGATGCTCATCGTCGATGGCGGCCTGTCGATCGGTGCCGTGCGCGCCGCTGCCTGACGGCTGGCGCAGCGTCGTACAGGTCAAGCGGGCCTGAGCTGTGCCATGGCCAGGCCCGTCATCACAACAATATGCAGGAGACAAACATGATGCGGAATTGCTGGAACACTTTGGGACTCGGCCGCTTCCTGGCCCTGGCACCCTCGATTGGCATGGCGCTGGGCCTTGCGCTTGGCGCGGCGCCGGCCAGCGCGCAGCCGTGGCCGGCGCGGCCGGTTCGGTTGATCCTGCCCAGCGCCGGCGGCAGCGGGCCCGACACCATCGCGCGAATCTTTGCCGAGCGATTGTCGCGCACGCTGGGCCAGCCCGTCGTGGTCGACAACCGGCCGGGCGCCAATGGCGTCATCGGTGTCGACGCGGTGGCCAAGGCGCCGCCAGACGGCTACACCTTGCTATTCGCCAGCTCGTCTTCCACCGTCATCAGCCAGGCCCTGCAGCACAAGCTGCCATTCGATGTGACGCGCGACCTTGTGGCCGTGGCGCAGATCTTCTCAGGGGGCATCCATCTGGTAGCTTCGCCGGATTTTCCCGCGCGCAACCTGAAGGAGTTCGTTGCCCTCGTCAAGGCGAATCCCGGCAAGTACGACTATGCCACCTGGGGCCCGGGCTCCACCGGGCAACTCGTGATGGAGTACCTGAAGCGGCAGGAAGGTCTCGACATCCGGCATGTGCCTTACAAGACGATCGGCCAGATCTACCAGGACATGCAGGGCGGGCGGGTGAAGGTGGCCTTCGTCGACGCCACCAGTTCGGTGCCGCTGATCAAGACCGGAAAGCTGCGCGGCATCGCCATCACCGGCTCGCACAGGGGGCCGGCGCTGCCGGACCTGCCGACCATGACCGAACAAGGTTTTCGTTTCGATACGGATGCCTGGTATGGTGTGTTCGCCCCGCGCGGTACGCCAGCGGGTGTGGTGGCGGCCGTGCACCGGGAGGTCCTGAACACCCTGTCCGCCCCGGAGCTGCGTGACCGATTCGTCCAGCTCAACCTGATCGATCCACCGTTGAAAAGCGCGGAACAATTTGCCCAGACCGTACGCACCGACCTGTCCCTCTGGCAAGGCATCGCCAAAGCGAACGGCATCAGTTTGGACTGAGAAGCCAAGGGCTATTTCCAGTATCGCAGTGAATGCACCGGCTTTTGGCTTGAGCCCCCATATTGGGGGCTCAAGCCACAACCAGCCGCTTCGGCTCTTTTAAGTCATTCTTGCCGTTACTTGATAGAGTGCAACTCACAAACAGGCTTACCCTTCTCACCCGTGCATCACGACTACCGCCAATTCATCGCAGCGGTCTCATCAGGCCGCTTTGCTTCTCCCGCATGACCCTGGCATCGGCGTCTCTTGGATCTTCGGTCCAAGGAAACCAGACTTCCTTTACCTCGCCCCCCTTCCAGGCGGAGTCAGCAAAGCCGCTAACGTGAGCGGCGCGACGATTCGCGCACACGAGAATATCGATACGGGCCTCGCCCTACTCGTCGACACTCGCCCGGCGCAATGACCGCAATTCTGGCGCCAGCACGGTCGAAGGGAACTCCTGCCTTTTTGTCATTTCCACTGATTGCCTTGATCTTGCGAATTTCCGCCGAACCTGAACATGCAATTGCCAGACCGGAACAGGCCCGCACCGCCCCCTCCAGTAAATTAGGCTCGCCTGCGTTCCAGTCGATGCGGCATGACGCAGGCACAAAAAGAAAGGGCGCCGCCCAAACATCAGGAGACAAAACTTGACGCAACAGAAACTGAAGACCGTCCTGGATCAGGTGCTGATCCAGGCCACCCATCGCCATGGCGGTGCGCCGGGCGTGGTGGCCATGGCCACCGACCGTAACGGAAACTTCTATGAAGGTGCCACCGGCACGCGCGAGCTGGGCCTGGACAGCCCGATGACCACCGATTCGGTGTTCGCGATCTTTTCGACGACCAAGGCCCTGACCGGCACACTCATCATGCAGTTGGTCGAAGAAGGCAGGATTGCCCTGTCCGACAACGCTGGCGAGTACGTTCCGGAAATCGATGAACTCCAGGTGCTTGATGGCTTTGATGCCAATGGCCAGCCCCGTACCCGCGCGCCTGGGCGCAAGATCACGGTGAACGACCTGATGTTGCACGCCTCTGGCCTTTGCTATGAGTTCTTCAGCGAGAACGACCTGAAATACCGTACGGCCAGGAGCATCCCGCCCATCATGTCCTGCAGCTTCGATTCGATACGCACAGTGCTGCTGCACGAGCCGGGGGCCGCATGGACTTACGGCGCCAATATCGACTGGCTGGGCCGCATCGTCGAACAGCAGCGCGGCAAGCGCCTGGGCGAGGTGATGAAAGAGCGCATCTTCACGCCGCTTGGCATGCAGGACATCGGCTTCCGGATGAGCGAATCGATGAAGGCACGGCGCGTTACCATCCATGACCGCGCAGCCGATGGAAAACTCACTCCGCTACCTGATCTGGTGCTGCCGGATCCCCCGCCGATGGACATGGGTGGCCACGGTCTTTACGCGACCATTGGCGAGTACATGAAGTTCATCCGCATGATCCTGAATAACGGTGCCGGCCCGAGCGGACGCGTGCTCAGGCCCGAGACAGTGGACCTGATGGCCCAGGACGGCCTGGCACCCATGGGGCTCGCGGTGGGCGGCTGGACCACCTCCGTCCCCTCGCTGAGCAATACCGGCGAATTCCTCCCTGGCACCGATAAGGGCTGGGCATACTCCTTCATGACGAATCGGGAACGTGCTCCCACGGGGCGGCCCGCGGGCTCGTTGATGTGGGCGGGCCTGGCCAACTCATTCTTCTGGATCGACCGTCAAAACGGCATCGGCGGCTACTGGGCGACCCAGATCCTGCCGTTCCAGGACGCCGCATCCTACCCGGGATTTGTCGAATTCGAAACGGCCATTTACCATCACAGGTAGCAAGCAGCTCCTGCACGCCGGTCTTCCGTGCCCGGCGCGTCCATATCTCCCGCCCTGAGGCATGGCTATGATGGAAGCGATACGAAACGTTCTGGTCACGGATGCCCAGGGCCAGGCCAGTTCGCGTTACCGCCTGGTGGCATCGAGCGAATGGGACGATATTCGTCAATGGTCGGACCGCATCTACATGCCGTACAGCGTCGCGCCGACAGGGCGCCCGCGCCGCCCCGATTCGGTACTCGACGCCACCCGGATCGGGCACTTCACGCTAAGCCGCTTCAAGTATGGCATCCCGGTCCACATTTCCGATTTTTCACCCGCGGCGGGTACCGGAATGGTCCTGACCACCTTGCGCGGGACGGCGCGACACTGGACCGAGCCGAATGCCTTCGCCGACACTGGCGTTGGCGACGCCTTCGTGGTCGACAACTCGCGAACCCATTACTGGGTGGACTTTGACGAGAACCACCTGCAGATCAACCTGACCTTCGAACACGATGCGCTGGCCGCCTTGCATGAGCGCTGGTTCGGCCGGCCTGCCGACGAGAGCCTGTGGACGAAGAAGTTTCGTCTTGGCGGCGCCAATTCGAGCTGGATTTCCCTTCTCGCCTATGTTTGCAACTGCACTACGGAGATGCCGGATGCAATCGGCGGCAGCCCGCTGGGCCGGCATCTGGAAGAAATGATCGGTATCCACCTGTTGACGCAATGGCGCGCCCAGCTGGATCAGCCCAGTCAGGCGACGCTACACCGCATGGCGCCGCGGCATGTCCTGGCGGCGGAGCGTCATATCAGGGAACACGCGCATCTTGCGCCGACGCTGAGCGAACTCGCCCGCGCGAGTGGCGTAAGCGTCCGAACGCTCACCGGCGCGTTCCGTGAATACCGTGGATGCACCCCGATGGATACCTTGCGCGAGCAACGGCTTCAGGGTGTCCGGGCCGAACTGCTGCTTGCCGGCAAAGGGACCACGGTTCGCACTGTCGCCGCCGCCTGGGGCTACGTCAATCTCGGCCTGTTCGCAGCCGTTTACAAGCAGCGGTTTGGTGAACTGCCTTCTCAGACCCTGGGGATCAGGAACTAGATCTTGCCGCTAGAGCCGCCGGCTGAGTGGCCTCCACGCTGGTCCTGAAACAAAAATCGCGACACCAACGGTGATGTTGGTGCCGCGATTCATTGTCGTAGCGCGGTGACTGTCACGTCAGCGGAAATCCGCGGCAACCTGCGCTCATTGGCCTGAGCGCGCCTGCCATCACGCTCAGAATCCCACCGCCTGCCCGTCCCGCCGCGAATCCGACGCAGCGATATACCCGTGCTCCGCCTTGTAGATCAACTGCGCGGAACCAAACTCCAGGCTGTCTGGCGGCGCCACCTCCACCTTGTGCCCACGCGCGCGCAGCGCGGCGACCACGTCTGCCGGCATATGCGATTCCACATTGACCACCGGACCGTTTTCGACGCGGAAGCGCGGTGCGTCGCTCATAGCCTGGGGGTTCTGGCCGAAGGCGGCCAGCCGCGCCATCATCTGCACATGGCCCTGAGCCTGCATGGAACCGCCCATCACGCCGAATGACATCACCGGCGCGCCATTGCGCGTGACGAAGCCGGGGATGATGGTATGCATCGGCTGCTTGCGCGGGCCGACGCAGTTGGCGTGCCCCGGCGTCAGGTTGAAGCCTTCGCCACGGTTATGCAGCGAGATGCCGGTGCCGGGCACCACCACGCCAGAGCCAAAGCCGCGATAGTTGGACTGGATGAACGAAACCATCGAACCGGCCGCGTCGGCCGATGTCAGGTACACCGTGCCGCCGGTCTTGGGCATGCCGGCGCCGGGCGTGCTCGCGCGTGCCATGTCGATCAGCGCGGCGCGCTCGGCCAGATAGGCCGGATCGAGAAATGCCTTGGGATCATGCTGCATCGTCGCCGGGTCGGAGACGTGGCGATGCAGGTCGGCGAACGCGAGCTTCATCGCTTCGACGCCGACATGATAGAAGTCCGCGCTGTCGCGCCCCATGCTTTCGATGTCGAAGCGGTCGAGAATGCCGAGCCCGATCAGCGCAGCCAGACCCTGCCCGTTGGGCGGAATCTCGTGCAACGTGTAGCCGCGGAAATCCTGCGACAGCGGCGCGACCCAGCTATGCGCGTGCTGCGCCAGGTCATCGGCACGGATGGCGCCACCGGTTTCCTCGGCAAAGGCGACGATGCGCGCGGCCAGTTCGCCCTTGTAGAAGCTCTCGCCATCGCTTTCGGCAATGCGCTGCAGCGTGGCGGCCTGCTCCGGAAAGCGCCAGCGCTCGCCAGCCTGCGGCGCCTTGCCATCGCGCAGGAAGGCCTTGGCAAAGCCAGGCTGGCCGGCCAGTACAGGTACCTGTGCCGCCCACTGGCGCGCGATCTGCGGCGATACCATGAAGCCCTGCTCCGCGTATTCGATTGCCGGTGCGAACAGGCGCGCGAACGGCAGCTTGCCGAAGCGGCCGGACAGTGCCTTCCAGCCTGCGACCTGACCCGGCACCGTCACCGTATCCCAGCCGACCGAAGGCATTTTCTCGCGGCCCGCGAAATATTCGGGCGTCCAAAGCGCGGGCGCGCGGCCACTGGAGTTGAGACCGTACAACTGCCCCTCGTGCCAGACCAGCGCAAACATGTCGCCGCCGATACCGTTCATTACCGGCTCCACCACCGTCAGCGCGATCGCCGTGGCGATCGCGCTGTCGATGGCGTTGCCGCCTTCATACAGCATGCGCAGGCCGGCTTGCGCGGCGAGCGGCTGGCTGGTGCTGACCGCATTGGCGGCAAGCAGCGGCATCTTCTGGGAGGGATAGGGGAAGGACCAGTCGAAAGGCAACATTAGGAGCGACTCAGTAGGATGGGGAAAATCCGGAACGCGATGGAAGCGCGCGCCGCTTATTGCAAGGCAAGGCCCGATTGCTTTACCAGCTTCTCGGTGCGCGGAATCTCGGCATTGATCATCGTGTTGAAGTCCGCCGCGCTGCCGCCGCGCGGCTCGGCGCCCGTGGCCCCCAGTTTGTCGCGGAAGGCCGGATCCTTGAGCAGCTTGTTGACCGAGACATTGAGTTTGGCCACGACCTCGCCCGGCGTGCCCTTCGGCGCGACCAGGCCATACCATGGGGCGATATCGAAGCCGGGATAGCCTTGCTCCGCGATGGTCGGCACATCCGGGGCCATCGACGAACGCTTGTTGTTCGACATGCCAAGCGCACGCAGCTTGCCCGCCTTCACAAAAGGCAACCCCGTCATGATGGTGTCGAAGTACATCGACACCTGACCCGACAGCAGCGCCGGGATCGCTTCGGCTGCGCCCTTGTAAGGAACGTGAACGATGTCGATGCCGGCCATCGCCTTCAGCATCTCGCCGGCCAGGTGCGAGGTGGTTCCTGCCCCGAACGAGGCGTAGCTCAGTTTGCCTGGATTGGCCTTGGCATAGGCCACCATCTCGGGCAGCGTCTTGAACGGCAGCGACGGATTCGACAGCAGGATGTTCGGCGTGTAGGCCACGACCGTGATCTTCTCGAAGGCATCCGGATCGTAGCTGAGCTTCTTGTAGAGAAAGCGGTTGGTCACCATCGACGCGGGACCGGACATCAGCAGCGTGTAGCCATCGCCGGGCGCGCGGGCCGCGGCCTCGCTACCGATCATGGCCGCGGCGCCGGGCTTGTTTTCCACCACGAAGGGCTGGCCGTATTCCTTGCCGAGTGCAATGCCGAGCTGGCGCGAAAGCAAGTCCGTCGCGGAGCCGGCCTGGAATGGCACGACGATGCGCACCGGCTGCGTGGGCCAGTCTCGCGGGCCCTGCGCGAGAACCAGGGACGATGCCGCCATCGCCGCCACGGCGGCGATGGATCGGATGAAACGAAAACGAACCTGCATGAAACTGCCCTCCTCGATGGTAGAGAATCCACTCGCTGCGCTGCGTACAGCGCTTGCCTTGGGTGGGCGGCCTCCACTTGGACCGCCTCTACCCAGGCTGTGGCTTAAGTCAATGCCGGCCTGAATCCGGACAGAAGAACACCCGGCACCGGGCCGGGTGATCCGGCAGTGCGACACGCGCCGGCTTCAGCGGTCGACCCCTCCCATGCACAGGTATTTGATCTCCAGGTAGTCCTCGATGCCGTACTTCGAGCCTTCGCGGCCCAGGCCGGACTGCTTGACACCGCCAAACGGCGCGACTTCGTTCGAGATCAGGCCCGTGTTGATACCCACCATGCCGTATTCGAGCGCTTCAGCGACGCGCCAGATGCGGCCGATATCGCGGCTGAAGAAATAGGAGGCAAGACCGAACTCGGTGTCGTTGGCCATGCCGATCACTTCCGCGTCGGTCGAGAAGCGGAACAGCGGCGCCAGCGGGCCGAACGTCTCTTCCTTCGCCACGCGCATGGCCGGCGTCACGTCGGCCAGCACGGTCGGCTCGAAGAAGGTGCCGCCCAGGCTGTGCCGTTTGCCGCCGGACAGCAGCCGCGCGCCCTTGGCCATTGCGTCCGCGATATGCAACTCCACCTTGGCCACCGCGTCCTCATTGATCAGCGGGCCCTGCAATACACCAGGCTCGACACCGTGGCCAACCTTGAGCTTCGCCACGGCGGCGACCAGCTTCTGCGCAAAGGCGTCATAGACCTTGTCGTGCACGTAGAGGCGGTTTGCGCAAACGCAGGTCTGGCCCGCGTTGCGGTACTTCGAGGCGATCGCGCCCTCTACCGCGGCATCCAGGTCGGCATCGTCGAAGACAATGAAGGGCGCATTGCCGCCCAGTTCAAGCGAGAGCTTCTTGATGGTGTCCGCCGACTGGCGCATCAGGATGCGGCCAACTTCCGTCGAGCCGGTAAAGCTGAGCTTGCGCACGACCGGATTGGCGGTCAGCTCGCCGCCGATCGCCCGGGCGTCGCCCGTCAGCACGCTCAGCACGCCCGCCGGCACGCCCGCGCGCTCCGCCAGCACCGCCAGCGCGAGGGCGGACAGCGGGGTGTCCTCCGCCGGCTTGAGCACCATCGCACAGCCCGCGGCCAGGGCAGGCCCGGCCTTGCGCGTGATCATGGCCAGCGGGAAATTCCAGGGCGTGATCGCCGCGCAGACGCCCACCGGCTCCTTCACCACCAACAGCCGCTTGTCGCCGGCGGGGGACGACAACACGTCGCCACTGACACGCTTGCCTTCCTCGGCGAACCATTCGAGGAACGACGCGGCGTAGGCCACTTCGCCACGGGCCTCGGCCAGCGGCTTGCCTTGCTCGGTAGTCATCAGCAGGGCAAGGTCGTCGGCATTGGCGAGCATCAGCTCATGCCAGTTGCGCAGCACCTGGCTGCGCTCGCGCGCGGTCTTGCCGCGCCAGGCGGCCTGCGCGGTGCGCGCAGCCTCGATGGCGCGGCGCGTTTCCGCCGCGCCCATCAACGGCACCGTGCCGATGACGGCGCCGGTCGCGGGATCGGTGACGGCGAAGGTCTCACCGCTGTCGGCGTTGCGCCACGTGCCGCCTACAAAAGCCTGCGCACGCAGCAAGCCTGCATCCTTGAGTTCCATGATGAAGTCCGTTTGGTCCTGTTGTATCCGTTTGGGTGCGTTGAGTGCGTTGAGTGCGTTGGTGCGTTTGGGTGCGTTGGTGCGTTTGGGTGCGATTGGGTCCGCCTGGGATCAGCGGGTCAATGCGCCGGCCAGGATGTCGAGGCCTTCGTCCATCACGGCATCGCTGATGGTGAGGGGGAACAGGAAACGGATCACGTTGCCGTAGATGCCGCACGACAACAGCAACAGGCCCTGTTCCAGCGCGCGGTTCTGCACGGTGCGCGTGAAATCGGCGTCCGGGCTGCCATCCGCCTTGCGGAATTCGACGGCGACCATGGCGCCGACGCCGCGCACTTCGGCGATTTGCGGCACGCCGGACCTGAGGCTCTCCAGACGGTCCACCAGGCGCTTGCCCAGCACGTTGCCGCGCTCGATCAGGTTCTCGCTTTCGAGCACGTCCAGCACGGCCAGCGCGGAAGCCACCGCCAGCGGGTTGCCGGCATAGGTGCCGCCAAGCCCGCCGGGTGCCGGAGCGTCCATCACCTCCGCGCGACCGCATACCGCCGACAGCGGCATGCCGCCCGCCAGGCTCTTCGCCATCGTGGTCAGGTCCGGCGCCACATCGTAGTGCTCCATCGCAAAGAGCTTGCCGGTGCGCCCGAAGCCGGTCTGCACTTCATCGGCGATCAGCAGGATGCCGTGCTCGTCGCAGATCGCGCGCAGCGCCCTCACGAACGCGGCCGGCGCCACGTTGAAGCCACCCTCGCCCTGCACCGGCTCGAAGATGATGGCAGCCACGCGCTTGGGATCCACGTCGGCCTTGAACAGGTTCTGCAGCGCCTTGAGCGAGTCCTCCACCGACACGCCGTGCAACGCGCAGGGATACGGCGCGTGGAACACCTCGCCGGGGAACGGTCCGAAGCCAACCTTGTACGGCACCACCTTGCCGGTCAGCGCCATGCCCATCATGGTGCGGCCATGGAAGCCCCCCGAAAAAGCGATCACGCCCGGACGGCCGGTGGCGGCACGGGCAATCTTGATCGCGTTTTCGACGGCTTCGGCGCCCGTCGTGAAGAATGCCGTCTTCTTGACCGAGCCACCGGGGGCGCGCTGGTTGATTTTCTCGGCCAGTTCGATGTAGCTGGCGTAGGGGACGATCTGGTAGGCGGTGTGCGTGAAGCGCTCCAGCTGGCGCTGCATGGCCTCCACCAGGCGTGGATGACGATGGCCGGTGTTCAGGACGGCGATGCCGGCGGCGAAGTCGATATAGCGCTTGCCCTCCACATCCCAGATCTCGGCATTCTCGGCACGCTCGGCGTAGAAATTGCACATCACGCCAACGCCACGGGGCGTGGCGGCATCTTTGCGGCGGACCAGTTCGGCGTTCTTCATCTCTTGCTCCATCTCTTGCTTCGGTTTGTGCCAGCGGACTTCGTTGTCCGCCTTTCGTGTCGTCAACCGGCAGCCGGGTGCTGCATCTCGGCCGGAATGCGGTGGAGTAGAAAATTAACTGAAAAATGGCACCACCACTAGATCCATATTGACGCTTATTGATAGGGCCATTTCTAAGAGGCCTGTCTTGGCGGATTCGCTGCCGCAACGTCCGGAGCGGTTGCCGGACAGCCACCGCGTGACGCATGAAGCTCACTCGGCCTTCAGACGTGACAGGAACCAGAAAGCTCTGGCGTCAGGACGGAACACCAGGGGAATTGCCTTGCCATCCCGTGCGGCCTGCCTGGAGGCAGTCGCTGGCGGCCGGCTCCGTCACTGCCCCGATGGGAAGTGGCACCTGCTGATGAAGTACTTCACCAAACCATATCGTCTTGCACGGATAATCCTGCAAATGGCACCAGGCTTTTGGTACGAACACAGCACCCCCCGGACCGCTTTGTGATGTGACGGCGGGCAGGCACGATGGTTTCCATGCCGGCGCGCAGGATCGTACGGGAAGCTTCAAGGACGGCCAGGCTCCCGGAATCTGGTGCCGGCAAAACCTAGGGCGTAAGATCACCAGCGACGCGATGCAGCGTTGCACATCGGCGAACCATCATGGCAAAGCCCCAGATCCTGACCTATATCGATGCCGGCACGTCCGACGGGACCGCACGCCTGATGAGAATGATCGGACAGCAACTGCTTCCCGGCGCTTACGAGATCCGGGCGGTCATGGCCGATGACCTCAGGCATGACGCGGCGCTCTTCGATGACGCTGCGCTGTTTGTCATGCCGGGCGGTGCCGACCTACCCTATTGCGCCGCATTGAACGGCGCCCCCAACGCGCGCATCCGGCGCTTCGTCGAGCAGGGCGGCGTCTACCTGGGCATTTGCGCGGGCGCGTACTACGCTTGCAGGGAGCTGGCATTCCATGCGGGAACCGAGGGCGCAATCTGCGGCGCACGCGAACTGAACTTTGTGGATGCGGTCGCGATTGGCTCGCTGCCCCAGCTCACGGGGGGCGTCGCTTATGACGCAACGCCGAGGAGCGCCACGGCCGCGGAGATCCGGACGACCCATAGCCTGACCGCTGCCCCGACGACGCTTTATGCGCACTACCACGGCGGCTGCCGCTTCGATTTCGGCGACGCAACGAACCCTGCGGCGCGGGTCCTGGCCGTGTACACCGGCATCGAAGGCAACCCGCCCGCCATCGTGAGCGCAAGCGTGGGCAAAGGCTGCGCAATCCTGACCGGTGTCCACCTGGAAATCTCGGAGCGCGAGTGCAAGGACGCACTGCGCGGACACAGCGACATGGCCGCGCACTTGCACGTTTGCCGCAAGCTGGCCCGGACCGGAGAGGCGCGGCTGGCGGTTTTCCGCCAGCTGCTTGCTCACGCGGGCCTCTTGCTGGGCTAACCGCTCAGGGCGTCCAGTACCAGACGGCGGAGTTGGAGAGAAAAGTCTCCCACATTGCGTGCGGCTTGCCGGGATCGTCGTCGTCGCAGAGCCGGGCAAGAACCCACTGGGCTTCGATCCGTTCTCTCGATGCATCACCGAGACCGTCCTGCTCGCCCTTGGCCAGGTAGCGGCCGGCAAAGGTGGTCAGCGATGCGTGCGCCTCCGAAGCATTCTTCCAAAGCACCGTGAATCCGATCAGCGTACCGTCGGTCATGCCGTACGCGTCGAACCACGCATTGGGATCGGGCATGCCCACCTTGGTCTGATAGCGGCCGGTGAAGCGCGCACCCGGCTCGATGGAAAGAATCTCAAGCCCGCCGCCGTTCCGGCCGAGCCATCGTCCAACACGGATTGTCATGGTGCCTCCTTTGCATTGCGCGGATTGGAAAATGCGTTTGACGCCTACTTCTTCCCGGCGCCGGCGCTCATCGCATCGAGCGCCTTTGCCGCGGCAAGGTGCTGGGGCACGGCAAGCCCTTGCTGCGCCGTCGCCGCCGAGACCTGTGCACCTTGCGCGCTGCCGCGCGCGGCGAGATCGTTGCCATTTGCGAAAACCAGGCGGGTCAGCGCGGCCACCTCGGCATCGGAGAGGTCGCTTGCCGTGAGGAGCAGCGCCGCGGTCGCGACGCTACGCACGTCTTGCCGCTGGTTCGCGTAGGCACCGCGCGAGATCGTGTAGGGAAAGTACGCGGTCTTCGCACCGGCCAGCGCGGCAATCGCGCGCTCCGAAAGCGGCAACAGCCGCAGCGGCACGTCCTCAAGCGCATCGCGCACGCTGTCCGCCGGCACGCCGATGACCTGTATCACGGCGTCGACCTGTTTCTGGCGCAGCGCAACCAGCGCGGCGCCGATGCTCAAGTCCTGGGGCACGATGTCCTTCAGCCCGAGCCCATGCGCCTCGAGCACGCGTACCGCGGTGACGCGCGACGCGGAGCCCGGTTCACCCATGGCGACCTTGTGGCCGCGCAGGTCCGCCATCGATGCCAGCGAGTCGTTGGCCCGCACCAGGACATGCACGGCTTCCGGATACAAGCTGCCCAGCGCGCGCAGCGAGGCGTACGGCCCGTCCGCGGCAAAGGCGCCCTTGCCCTCATAGGCATCGAGCGCGGCATCGCCCTGCGCCAGCGCAACCGAAACCTTGCCTTCCCGCAACAGACGCAGGTTTTCCTCTCCTCCCCGCGTGATCAGGGGCACTACCCTGACCCTGGTCTCGCTCGCCAGCGCGCGGGCGAAGCGCAAATACTGTCCGTGCTCGGCACCGGCCGCGATCGCGTATCCGTCCGCCGCGCGCGCGAGCCGTGCGCGTACGCTTGCATATGCCAGCGCAAGCTCCTGCTCGATGGCCGCCTGCTCAGCAGGCGAAGCATCCTTGGGCACGGATTCGATCACCTTGCGCATCGCCTCCAGGATGGCGGCGGCGCCTGGCGCGGTATTGGTGACATAGTCCGGCGCCTCGGCGGGCCGGTAGCCGCCGGAGGTAACCGCGACCCACCGGTCCCCCTCGCGCTTGTAGAGCGCGGTACCGTGGGCGCGGATGATGTCTCCCGCCTTGTTGCCGCCCGAGGTAATACCGGAAATGCCCTTCGGGCCCGCGCCCAGCGCGGAAACCAGGCCGGCGACGCCCGGCGCGTCCCATCCGCCGAAATCGAAGTCGCGCGCGAGCTTCAGTTGCGCATCGAAGTAGACTGTCCGGCGTGTCTCGCCCGCCGCCCTGGTGTCCGCCTGGGAGCCACGGCGCTCAAGGCTGACCAGTTCCACCGTCCCGGCCGGCAGCGCCTGCACCAGGCGTTCGTTGACCCCGGCCCGCAGGCCGTCGGCATCCGGGCCGCCGCCGCAGCCGCTCAGGAGGACGGCCACGGCCAGCAGCATGGCGATGAGGGCGCGCATGGTCAGCCTCCCACGATCGGCAGCGCAAGCCATAGCGTCAGCACCACCGCATTCATCAGGTCGACGAAGAATGCGCCGACGAGCGGGGCGATCAGGTAACTGGTCGGGGCCGGCCCGTACTTTGCGGTGATCGCCTGCATGTTCGCCATGGCGGTCGCGGTGGAACCCATATTGAAGCCAATGAAGGCCGCGGAGGTGACGGCTGCCTCGTAGTCGCGGCCCATGAAGCGAAAGCAGACCAAAACGGCGTAGATAACGAGGAACACCACCTGCATGGCAATGATGACAATGAAAGGCCCCGCCGACAGCGCCACCTCGATCAGGTCGAGCGCCATCATCGTCATGACGAGGAACAGCGACAGGCACACGTTCGAGATCAGGTCCGTGGCTCGGTCATCGAAACGCAGGCCGATGAACGGGCAGAGGTTGCGGATGGCGACGCCCGTGACCATGCACCACAGGAAAGCCGGTATGGTGATCGAGCCGCCGGTGAACTGCGCTGCCAGCCACCGGCTGGCCACTACCGCGGCAAAAATGCCGGCGAGGGAGCCGATCGCGCCGATGGTGGCGATTGGCGCCGCCGGATGCATGTCGTCGCTCGCGGTTTCCTCCGCCTCGGATCGCAGGCGGTATCGCGTGATCAGGAACTGCGCGACCGGGCCTGCCATGATGCCGCCGACAATCAGGCCCAGTGTTGCCACCGTCATCGACAGGTCCATCACGGACTGCAGGTTGTTCACTTCCGCGAAGCGCTCGGCATAAGCCGCGCCGGTACCATGGCCGCCCACTAGGGTAATCGAGCCACCGACCAGCCCGAAGATCGGGTGCAGGTCCAGCACCTTCGCCAACGCGACGCCGACGGCGTTCTGCGCGACGATGTAGGGCAGCATGATCAACAGGAAGATGACAAGCGCCTTGCCTCCCCGGCGAAGCGTGCGCAAGTCCGCGCTCAGCCCCATCCCGCCGAAGAACATCAGCAGCAGCACCGGCTTGATGCTCTGGTCGATCGTGACCTTGAAATCCGCGGTTGTCAGGGCCAGCGCGGATAACATCGCGAAAAGCAGGCCGCCGGTGATGGGATCCGGGATGTTGTATCTCGACAGTAGCCCAACCCTGCGATTGACCAGCGCGCCGATGAGCAGCACGACAACAGCCGCCAGCAAGGAGCTAAGGGGGTCGAGATTCATCGGCTATCCCGTTGGATGTCAGGCGGTTCGCACGAATCCAACGTGACAAGGCGCGAGCCTGACAGTATCAAACTGGCTTCTGGTCTGCTGGCCCGCTACCTTGGTACTGGTCCTCGACCCATTGCCAGAACAACTGATAGCCGACCGCGAGCATCACCGGGCCGATAAACAAGCCAATGACGCCGCCGCTGACCATCCCGCCCAGGGCGCCGATCAGCACCACCGGCATCGGCACGTCGACACCCCGGCCCAGCAGCAGGGGCTTGAGGACGTTATCGGCCAGCCCCGCAACGAAGACATAGATGGAGAAGACAATCGTAGCCACGCTGGCACCCTCGGTGGCGATGACGAAGACAATCACCGGGACGGTGATCAGCGTGGCCGGCAACTGCATGATCCCAAGCAGCAGCACCCCCAGAGCCAGCAGGCCGGCGGCAGGAACGCCCTTGAGCACGAAGCCGACGCCGATCAGCAACATCTGGATGAAGGCAATGCCGACCACCCCCTGGGCAACCGCGCGAATGGTGGAGGTGCACAACGCGGTGACCTGCGGGCCTTTTTCCGGGTTGAAGATGCGCGAGGCAATCTGCACGGCGCTACGGCTGCCCTCCTCCCCAAAAGCCATGATGATGCCGGCGATGATCAGTGCAAAGACGAAAATCAGCAAGCCCTTGCCGAGACTCGCGGCCGCGCCCAGCAGCACGAGGCTGAAGTCCTTGATCTGAGGCGCGAGCTTCATCACCAGACCGGTAAGGTCGGTGGCGGCTTGCATCCAGAAGGCATACAGCTGCTTCCCCACCAGCGGCCAACTGGCTACCGACTCGGCCGGCGGTGGAACCTTGAACTCCCCGCTCTTGACGAGGGTCATGCCATTCTCCACCGACTCCGCCATGGCGATACCCAGCAGGTAGGTCGGCACCATGATGATGCCGATCACGACCAGGACGATCAGCGTGGCGGTGCGGCCGTCCTTGTTGCCCAGCATCGGGCTGAGTTTCACCTGCAGCGGATAGAGGGTGATCGCCAGGATCAGCGACCAGACGAGCAGGTCGAAAAACGGACGGAATATCTGGAAGCAGAAGACCACCAGGACAGCAATCAGCCCGGCACGGATCAGTACATCGAGCATACCGCGGGACAGCGCCTTCTCCGAAATGGGCGTGGGCAACATCGATTGCCTCCTTGCAGGTCACTGCAAAGGTATCGGGTCGGTAAGCCAGGCCACGGCACCTCATCCCTGCCGTTACGCCATGTCCGGGCGACACGAAACGTCCGGGATCGTGCCCCGGCGGGGCACGATCCCGGTTCGAGCCATAACGCGCGGACCGCAATGACGCGCATCCACACAACCCACCGCACGGCCAATGCCGGCGTCGGCGCGTTCGCCATACGAGGGCAAAGGCCAACCACACCCCCGATTCGGTGAATTCTAGTCTAGGCTAGTCAGAATGCCGGGACAACCTCAATGAGTACGCCCCGTAACAATACCCGGAGAATACCCGGAGAATGCCCGGAGAATCCATGGTCCGACTGCCGACGCCTGCATTGATGGTACTTGCGTTCCTGTTCGTGCTCGGCGGCTGCGCCAGCCGCCCGGTCAACCCGGCCATCGCCCACGCCGACGCGGCTACCGGCTATCGATTCGTCACGCGCCCGCAATATTCGTCAGACAACGAAAACCTGGTGATCCTGGCCTTCTCGGGCGGTGGGACACGCGCTGCGGCATTCTCGTACGGCGTCCTCGAGTTCTTGCGCAATACCGAAGTCGTCGGACCGAAAGGCAACAAGTCTCGCCTGCTCGACCATGTCGGCGTCATCACCGGCGTATCCGGCGGGAGCTTTACGGCGCTCGCCTATGGCCTCTACGGCGACAAGCTGTTTGACGATTACGAGCAGCGCTTCCTCAAACGCGACGTGCAGGGGGAGATTACCTTCCGCACGCTCAATCCAGGCTACTGGCCATCCCTATGGTCAAGCGGCTGGGGCCGCTCGGAACTGGCGTCGGACCTGTACGACGAAATCCTGTTCCATGGCGCGACGTTCGGCGACCTCAATCGCGGGGACGGCCCCTTTATCGTCGCCTCCGCCACGGACATCTCCACGGGTGCCCGCCTGCCCTTTACGCAGACCACATTCGACGTGCTTTGCTCGGATCTGAATGCGGTGAGGCTCTCCCGTGCCGCTGCCGCATCGTCGGCGGTACCGGTGGTACTCACGCCCATTACCCTCAACAACTACGGCGGCACCTGCAACTACGAACCCCCTGGCTGGATCAAGCCTTTTCTCGATGCCAGCGACCCGCCCCGGCCGGCTGCCCGCGCGACCCGCCACCTGAAGGAGGAGGCCGAATTCGGGGACAGCGTCAACCGGCCCTACATCCATATCGTGGATGGCGGTGTGTCGGACAACCTCGGCATGCGCAGCGTGCTGGATTCGCTGGAGGTCATGGAAGCACTGCATCTGATTGGCCAGCCTTCTCCACTCGACCATATCCGCAGGATCGTCGTCTTTGTCGTCAATTCACTGTCCACGCCCAAGACGGCATGGGACAAGTCGGAATCCCCGCCGGGCACGCTGCAGATACTGGTAAAAGCCACGGGGGTTCCGATCGACCATTATTCCTACGAGGCCACCGAGCTGTTGAAGGACAGCCAGTCGCGATGGCAATCCATGCGCCGGGTCCGGGAGTCCCGTGCATTTTCAGCGAACAAGGACGCCACGGTAGCCACCGCATTGCGCACGCCGGACGCAACGATCTACGCCATCGACGTGTCGTTCGCCCAGTTGACGGACAAGGCGGAACTGGATTACCTGAACGAACTGCCCACATCGTTTTCCCTGCCGCCCGAGGCAGTCGACCGGCTGCGTGCCGCCGCGGGGAAGATCATCATGGCGTCGCCCGATTTCCAGCGGCTGCTGAAGGACGTCGGCGCCAGGGTCATCGCCGCCCCGGCACCGGCAGGCGAAACAACGGGCGACCACGGTAACAAGTAGCAGCAGGTCAGGTGCTGGTGCTTAACCGGCTGATATCCCGGATCGAGGCGCAAGCCCCTGGCGTGCGTCTCCGGGCGGTCAGCACCCGGGACGGAACGCTGGCGGACCGGCCCGACGTGACAGCGCCCTGATCGCCGGAATGCCAAAAAAGTGACGGGCCAATCCAGCTTGTGACAGAATATATGCCCCCTGGTCACACCGGAAACGGCGTTGCGGTCCGGACGTCGACGCACCCTTGAGTCAGATTTCTGGCACGGTTCCCATTTCGCTGGTCAACGGCTTCCTGTCGGGCGCCGATCCCGCCGCCATCGAACGGCTGGCGGAGTGCTCCGGCATCCCCCACGGCTTGCTGCGGCGCCCTGGCTCCCGCGTGACCGAGGAGCAGTTCTCCACGCTCTACCGCCTGCTCGCGACCGAACTGGACGACGAAATGCCGGGCATCTTCAGCCGCCCCTTGCGCAATGGCACGCTGAAATACCTGTGCCTTAGCCTGCTCGACGCCCCGCGGCTGGAAGTCGCGCTGCACCGGTTCGGCCAGTTCTTCCACCTGATCCTGGATGATTTCCGGCTGGAGTCGGGCCGCGACGGCGAAGGCGGATGGGTCGCCATGGTGGCGGATCCGGCGGGCCCCGGCGTGACCGAACTCGGCCGCGAACTCATCATGAAGCTGGTGCACGGCATTGCCTCATGGCTGGTGGGAAGGCGGATCCCGCTGATCGCGGCGGAGTTCGATTTCGCGCGTCCCGCGCACGCAACGGACTACCTTTTTCTCTTTCCGGGGCCGGTTCAGTTCGGTAGCGCACAGACACGCATGCGTTTCGAAGCGGCTTACCTCGACATGCCCATGCGGCAACGCAAGGCCGACCTGCAGAGATTCCTGGCGCGCGCCCCGGAGGACTGGATCTTCGTCTCCTTCGCCGACCAGATGGTTTGCCACCGGGTCAGGCAATTCCTCGCCGATTGCCTTCCCGCCATGCCGACGCTGGAAGTGGTTGCCCAGGACCTGCACTTTTCCGTGCGCACGCTTTGCCGCCGGCTTGCGGACGAAGGCACGACGTTCCAGGCGATCAAGGATGACGTCCGGCGCGATATCGCGATCCAGCGGCTCACGCGCTCGCCCGACGCCATCGCGGCTATCGCGTATGACGTCGGCTTCGACAACCCGACCGCGTTCCATCGCGCTTTCCGGCACTGGACCGGCAGCACGCCCAAGGCCTACCGCGGCATGGCCTGAGCGCCCGGCTACGCCGCGGCGCCGCTGTAATGGGTGCCGAAACGCTGCCTGAGCACCAGCTTGTGCAGCTTGCCGGTCGCGGTCAGCGGCAGTTCCGGCACGAACACCACGTCGTCCGGGATCCACCATTTGGCCACCTTGCCTTCATAGAAGGCCAGCAGTTGCTGCGCATCGAGCGTGCTGCCGGCGCGCCTTACCACGACCAGCAGGGGCCGTTCGTCCCACTTGGGATGGGCACAGGCGATACAGGCCGCCAGTTCGACTTCCGGGTGCGCAACGGCGATGCCTTCCAGCTCGATCGAGGAGATCCACTCGCCGCCGGACTTGATCACATCCTTGCTGCGATCCGTGATCTGCATATAGCCATCGGCGTCGATCGTGGCGACATCGCCGGTGGCGAACCAGCCATCCCTCTCCAGGCAGGATTCCTCCATGCCGAAGTAGCGCTCCGCGACCCAATGGCCGCGCACCAGCAGGTCGCCCGCCGAGCGCCCGTCCCACGGCAACTCGGCACCATCGGCGTCGACGATCTTCATCTCGACACCCGGCACGACCCGGCCTTGCTTGGCCTCGAGCTGCGCGCGCTCCTGCTCCGGCTTTTGTGCGAAACCCTGCGAAGGCGAAAACACGGTGCCAACCGGCGACAGCTCGGTCATGCCCCAGGCGTGTACCGACTTGATGCCCAGTTCGCCCAGCGCCTTGGCCAGTTGCGGCGGGCATGCCGCGCCGCCCACGATGACACGTTCCAGGCTGTTGCAACGCTTGCCGGTGCGGCGCATATAGTCGGCCAGGCCGAGCCAGACCGTGGGCACGCCAGCCGACACCGTCACGCCTTCCTGGTCGAACAACGCCGACAGGGACGCGCCATCGAGCGCCGGGCCCGGCAGCACCAGTTTCGCCCCGACCAGCGCCGCGGAGAACGGCAGCCCCCAGGCATTGACGTGGAACATCGGCACGACAGGCACCACGGAGTCCGACGCACGCAGGCAAAGCGCGTCCGGCAGCGCCGAGGCATAGGCCATCAGGCAAAGCGAACGGTGCGAGTACAGGACGCCCTTCGGGTTGCCGGTGGTGCCGGAGGTATAGCAAAGCACCGCCGCGAGTTGCTCATCCAGGCGAGGCCAGTCGAAGTGGCCGGGCTGCCCGCCGATCATGGCCTCGTAGCTTTCGAGCGGCAGCGCCGGTGCCTGCGGCAGGCTGGCGCTGTCGCACAGCATGACCCATGACTCGACATGGGGACATTGCGGCGCGATCTGCTGGACCAGGCCCAGGAACGAGGCATCGAAGCAGATCACGCGGTCGCGGGCATGATTGATGATGTAGGCGATCTGTTCCGGGAACAGGCGGGGGTTGATCGTATGACAAACCGCGCCAATGCCGGTCACGCCATAGTACAGCTCCATATGGCGATAGCCATTCCACGCCAGCGTGCCCACGCGGTCTCCGGCGACGATGCCTCGGCCCGTCAGCGCATTGGCCAGTTGCATGGCGCGGACATGGCAGTCCCGGTAGGTATAGCGATGAATGTCCCCCTCGACGCGCCGGGATACGATTTCCACCTTGCCGGAGTGCCGTGCCGCCTGCTCAAGCAGCGCGGACAATTGCAGAGGCGCGTACATCATCTGACCGAACAGGTCCATAGTCTTGTCTCCTGACAGGCGGTTTGTCGTTATGCCGGATGCATCCGGCGGTCATGGCGACGCCGGCTGCGAGGCATTCTAGAGGTGCCCGCCCCCTCCGGCACTGACAGGAATGGCCGAACTAGTGACAAATCCGGCCAATCAGGCTGGGGTGGCAGGCCAGCGGCCAGGGCGACGCAAAGCGGCAGGTTTTGTCAATGAATGGGCAGGTTTGGTTATTCCCGCATGCCGCGGCGGGCGCTACGATCCGGTATCCGGAGCATGCGGTGCCGGCATCCGGCCAGATGCACCATGCCCTGTGCCGCAATCCCAAAATGGAGACCCAGAAAATGACCTATCGTGCCCCGCTCAAGGACATGC
>NZ_JFJV02000243.1:0-45493 GCF_000611145.1 Cupriavidus sp. SK-3
CCTAAACCTTAAATTCGGCGGGACGTAACAGTTGGCCATCGTCTTTGAGGTGCGATGCTTGCCGACTCCTTTACGTATAACAATTTTCAAGTAGGTGGGCCATGGCGAAGACGGTTTCTACACCCGTACAGAAGCTGCGACTAGATTTGCGGAACTACAGAACAATCGCCCAGGCAGATGAGGTTGCTGCAGTACAGGCGATGATCTCGGTTAGCCCAGATCGATTTTGGGCATTGACCGAAAGTCTCCTTGATGACGGGTATTTGCCTACTGAAAACGTTATTGTATTGGATGAATCTTCCACCCTCGTAGTGAAAGAAGGAAATCGCCGGGTGGGAGCGATGAAGCTACTTCATGGATATTTGAAATTATCTGACTTTACGATTCCGGATGAGCTTCGGGGGAAAATGGAGAACATTTCGAATGATTGGAAGACCGCCAATTTAGAGGTTCCCTGTTCTATCTATTCAAAAGCGGAGTCCGCTGTGGTCGATAGGATTGTCACGCTGACACATGGGAAAGGGGAGAAAGCCGGTCGGGATGGGTGGAATACGGTTGCACGCGCTCGTCATAATCGTGATGCGAGTGGTACGCAAGAACCGGGTCTGGACCTTTTGGAGAAATACTTAGTAATCGGCCAGAATCTCAATAAAAATCAATCCAAGCGATGGTCGGGCGATTTTCCGCTTTCGGTGTTGGATGAGTTCATAAAAAAGTATTCCTCTCGATTTGGAGCGGTTAACAGTCCAGATCTCGCTCGGATATATCCTGCTGTGCAGAATAGGAGTGCCCTTGAAGATATTGTGCGGGATATTGGTTATGAGCTCATCGGATTCAAGGAATTAAGATCGGCAAGTGATTTGGCTGGGAAGTATGGGGCTTCGCCTTTGAATCAACCTGGTTCGGGAGTAGCAGCCGGTGCAAATCCTCCTCCTGCTACTCCAGGGGGTGGGCCGACGAACGCTCCGAATAATTCGCCGGGTAGTGGGGCCGCTGCCGGGGCTGCGGGTGGCGTTGGACCTGGAGGCCAAGCTCAACCCAATCAACCAAGCCCATCACCCGCTTCGGCAGGACCTCAGGCGTCGCCCGCCGGTGCTACGCCAAAGCCACCGGCAGCAGTCGGTGTTGCAGACCCAAGGGCGGTGATGCGACTGTTGAAGCAAATGAAGCCGGCTGGGCACAATCGGAATAAGGTCGTCGCTCTCCGTGATGAAGCAAGGAGGCTGAAACTCGATAAAAATCCCATCGCATTTTGCTTCCTTTTGAGAAGTATGTTCGAGATATCAGCAAAGGCCTATTGCGACGACCATAAATCGAGTGGCGGGCCGTCGACAAAGAAATCAAATGGCGATGATAAGGCTCTTGCGCAGTTATTACGGGATATTGCTGGTCATTTGACGCAAAATAATAGCGACAAGGCGATGGTCAAGGTGCTGCACGGGGCAATGGCGGAGCTTGGTAGGTCCGACGGATTTCTTTCGGTTACTTCGATGAATCAGCTTGTGCATAATCCGAGTTTTATGATTTCCCCTGCCGATATTGCGCTGCTGTTTGGAAATATTTTCCCGTTGCTTGAAGCAATGAATTCATAGGCTGTGGTATAATCCGCAACTTATTTTTGAGAGCACCCTATGAGCCGCCATAAGACGCCGTTGAGGTACCCCGGAGGGAAGCAGCGCCTTACTCCATTTGTTCTGGAGTTACTTGAGGCAAACGATCTAGTGGGTGGTAATTACGTAGAGCCTTATGCGGGTGGTGCAGGCGTTGCGATGGAGTTGCTTTTAAATGGACACGTGAAGCGTGTTCATTTAAACGATTCCTCTTTTCCGATTTATGCATTCTGGCGCAGTGTGGTGACGCAAGGCGAGGAATTTTGTCGACGGATTTCGACAGCGTCGCTCACGATCGAAGAGTGGCGGCGTCAGCAGGAGATAATCCGGAATGCGGAGGATAATGCGGAGTTGGATGTTGGTTTTGCGGCTTTCTATCTGAATCGTTGTAATCGCTCGGGGGTCTTGTCCGGAGGTGTTATTGGCGGGCTTGCTCAGCAGGGGCGGTGGAAAATCGATGCCAGATTTCCCCGTAACGAATTGATAAATCGAGTGGAGGCGATTTCTGAGCGTGCTTCCAGTATCGTTTTAACCAATCTCGATGCGGAGAGATTTATTAAAAGTCGCGTTCGCCGTTTGGGTAAGAAGACATTTGTTTACTGCGATCCACCATATTATGAAAAATCGAGTCGATTGTATCTCGATCGATATCAAAAAGATGATCATGCGCGGATTGCTCAGGTAATCCAAGAGTCAATTCCACACAAGTGGATTGTCTCCTACGATGGTGCTCAGGAAATTTTGGAATGCTATAAGGAGCGACGGTATTTCCTCTATGACCTGCAATACAATGCCTCTCGTGTTTATAAGGGCTGTGAAGTTTTTGTTTTTTCTGACGACTTGGTAGTCCCGAGAAAGTCTGTGCTGCCATATATCGATTCGAGGCTGAAGAAGTTGCCTCCTGCGAATTGCAATTCGCTAGTGCGGGCGGCGTAAGTGCAGGTTTTTTTTCATGCCCAAGGGTTCGGCTATCTAATTCTCATAGCCGCCGCACCGGATCCGGCCGGCGAGCAGCCGTCTGGCCGGTCGCTGGCTTTGCCGGAGGAAGCTTATCCGCAAAGCTGATCGCACTCCTTTTGCGCTGCAGCTCGGCGGCAATCAATATAGGTGGCGAGGTCCTGGACGTGTATTCCTTTGGCACTCTTGTTCGATCCCTCAATTCGAACAACCGGTAGGCGAATCTCGCCCAAACCAATTTTCCGCAGCAATTTTTCCGGGCTTAGATGCGCGAAGTAGTCTCTCGCCACTATGTCGATAGGGACCACGGCAGTGGCGCCATATTGCGCCAATAACAAAAATATGGTTGTCATTTGATTTATTTAGTCCAGTCGGAGATGGAGTCGATGGCGTGGTCTGCTTCACCGCCATTAATATGATTTCCGCTGCTTGCGCTGGTTGGTATGGAAATGCAAGGGATACCGGGGACCCCCAGCTTTCGATCAGGTACATCGCGCAGTTTCAGGTATCGTGCAGCGTTTCGCAGGTCTGATTCGTTTTGTTCGCGGCTGCCGCGCAACAGGGCGCGCGTGGCGTGCTCAGCTATCGCTTGGTGCGAAGCCCCGCGGGCCTGGAGCATTGCGGCGAAGTTGGCCACGTCGACCGGGTCGCCCTTGCAGACGGCCTCGGCCATCATCTGCGCAAGTTTCTCGACCGAGCATTCCAGTGGGTTGTCCCATCCGCCTCGCCCCTTATCTCGACACTTGGTGAGCTTGGCCTTCTGCGCTATGGCCAACTGGTCGACGGCGATGTCGTCAATGTGGGGTTTTGGGGGAGCGGTGATCCTGGCGCGCGATGTGGCAGCTAGGCGCAGGCCCTTATCCTTCAGTTGCACGGCAAGGCTGTTCATCGAGAGGCCGGGCTCGGCGTGCTTTGTTTTCTGAATTTTCTTCATGTGGTGTCTCACCGAGTAAGGAATGCATCGAGCGTCTTGCCGTCAGCCAGCGCCTGGGCAAGCCAGCCGGGCCGCTTGCCGCGACCGGTCCAAGTGTTGCCTGCAGAGTCGCGGTACCGCACAGCGGGATGGCTCAGCTTCTTTAGGGTCGGTTTGGCTAGGTCTGCCGGCGCTGCTGTCTTCGCAGGTGCAGCCGGCTTTGCGGCCGTCTTCTTCTTTTCGGGTGCGGCCTTCTTTGGGGTTGCCTTCTTCGGGCCGCGGAGGATCTTGGGCAGCCAGCCGGTACCAGCCAGCTTCTGCTCGGCGGCCTGGGCCAGCTTGTCCTTCTTCATCGTGGCCAGCGCCTCGGCGTCCTTCTTGCTGGTGGCCTCTGCGACGGCCTCGATCGCGCGAGCCTTGGGCAAGTGGTTGAGGAAGCTGGCAGGCGTGGCGGTCCACCATTGCGCCATGTCCAGTTCGACAGCCTCGGCGATCGCATCGGCCGCGTTCGGGCCCTCGATGCCGGTCACTGCATTCACGCCGGCGGCGGTGCACAGCGCCAGCAGCTGCAGCAGATCCTGTTGTGGCATGGCGATCAGCTGCTGCAGCTGGTCCTTATCGGACTTGGGCAGCGTGGCCAGGATCTCCTTCCGTATTGCCTGCAGCTTTGTCCAGGCCGGACTGGTCTCGATGTCGTCAGCATAGTTGGGGAGTGGATCCATCCCGTTCTCGATCGAGAAGTGCAGGGCCGTCTTGTTCGTAGTGAGGGACTGGGCCTTACGGAACAGGCGGCCGACCAGTGCGTGCGCCAGGACCGCGAGGGCGATGTGCGGCTGCTCGACCATCTGCAGCTGCAGGGCGGCCGTGCGGTGGGCTGTGAGACGCTTGGCCAGGCTCTCCGACAGAGCGGGCTTCTTCGGCTTGTCGCCGGGGATGGTGCGGCCAGAAGAGGCATCCCCGGCGCCGGTGACTGAGCCACGGCCACGCGCGATCAGGCCGCGATGGACCTTCAGCTCACCGGCGCTGGTAACAGCGATGATTGCGCCGGCGGTGGCCTTGGCTTCGGTGGCCCAGTCGTTGAGTGCGAGGTTGATGGTTGCCAGCTGCTCCTCGATCTCTTCGATGCGCTCCTGGTGCGTGTCATGCTCGGTGCCGTAGTCGTCGGCGTCTTCGAGCTTATCCAGAGCAATCTGGTGTTTTTCCAGATCCGCCTTGAGTGATTCGATCCGCGAACGCTCCTTGGTGGTTGGTTTGCGGGTCGTGCAGATTGCCTCATCAAACTTCCATGTCTCGAAAAAGTCGGCGCGGACCTCGGCCCATGACCAGCCCTCTGCGCGCACGCGTTCGAGCTCGGCATCCAGCTTGTCGCTGGCCAGGCGCTCAAGCAGTTCAGCGTCAGCCATGAAGCCGTCGCCGTTGTCGCTGAACAGGTCACGCTCCACATGACCGCCGGCAGCTTCATACGCATCCATTCCGACAAAGCGCGCGAGCTTGTTGCTGCGCACTTCCACGGCGCCCTTGGCCAGCTTGGCGCGCAAGCGGGTTGCCTGGCGGTCCCAGTTGTCGCTCTCGTTCCAGGTGCGCTCCTGTGCATCGTGATCGTCGGTGATGGCAAGGGCCATCAGCTGGTCGAGCGAGGCATCGCCGTCCCGATAGATCTGGATCATCTTGGGCGACACGTTGGCGAGCTTGAGGCGGCGTTGGACCACCAGCGGCGTGACGCCAAAGTTCGCGGCTATGTCCTCGATCTTTGCGCCTTGGTCGATCATGGCTTTGAACGCCTCGAACTCATCTGCTGGGTGCATGGGCTCGCGCATAGTGTTCTCGGCCACGCTCGCCTCGGTCGCGATGTCTGCGTGGCGCACCGTGCAGTCCACCGAGTAATGGGCATCCATCTTTTCCGATGACACGAGGTGTTGCATGGCGAGCCAGCGGCGCTGGCCGGCGATGACTTCGTAGCGGCCTGTTTCCTCGCCGTTCTTCAGCTCGGGCATGACGACCAGGTTCTGCAGTAGGCCGTGCGCTGCGATGGATGCGGCGAGGGCTTCAATGGCAGCGCGTTTGGGTGGCGTCTTGCGGGCGTTATCCGAGGAAAGGAAGAGCCGCGAAAGCGAGATGAGGCTATGCGTGCCGGCGGTGGTGGTTGCGGTCATGGTGGGGGTCTCTCAATGGGTTATGCGGCGCGCTGCGAGGCCTCGGACTTGAGTAGCTCGATTTCCTTGTGCAGGTGTGTAATGGCTCTCACGGCCCGGCGTGCGGCGCGATCAGCAAAGCTTGCCGGCGGGTGTGTGGCGTCTTCAGCGAAGGCTGCAAGTGCGTCCAGGTCCTTGGCGAGGGCAGTGAGGACATTCCGATAGCCGGCAACTGTGGACGCGTTGAACTGGCCCATTTGCATGCGCTCTTGTTGCTCAGCCCGGCTTAGTGGGCGCGCGAACAGTGCGTAGGGTCCGTCCTCCGTCGAGTAGATTTCCAAGAGATTCCAACCCTCGCCGGCAGGGGTGGTAGGGATCCACTCGAGGCAACTGCCACCGTCCCACACTTGGTCCATTAGGGCTTCGTTCTTGCAATCGGATTCCATGCAGACGAAAGCTGCTGCAAGGCCGATGGCCTCAAGCAGCATGTGGTGGTTCGTGTTCTCTGGGAAAGCGGGGAGGGCGGGGTGGCTGCAGTAGCCGTATTCACCGCGTAGGCCGGTGGGTTGCATGAGGTCCGCGGCAAGGTTTTCCAGGTCGCGAAAGGCAAACCAGGGGCGGCGTGGGGTGGACTCTGCCGGCAGGCTTGGGATACCTGCTGCGGCCTGTGCGACGGCCGCATAGGTCTCAGCCGGGCAGATCTCAGCGCATTCGGGTTCGGGTGTGACCCAGATGAGGTAAAAGAAAATGGCGCAGCCGGCGAACAAGGAAACGGCGAGGATGGCGAGCAGAATTTGAGGGGTGGTCATGGCGGGATCTTGGGTTGGGCAATACGATCAGTCAGCTAGCACCGCGCCCTGCAGCTGCATCTTGTGCTGGACGATGGCGTTGGCGAAGCAAAAGGCGTCGAGGCGAATGCAGCCGATTGCGGCCTCGATAAGCGGAGCGGCGGCGCGCAAGGTCTGCGCATCGTGCGTCGACACGGCGAGCACGCCGATTCGCTCGACGCGATCCAGGATGGCGACCATCACCCGCCGCGCCGACTGGATTTGCACCAGGTACGCGGTGCCGCGCTGGACCTGCATCGCGATAGCGACCAGGTCGAGGGTCCGCTCTAGCTTGATGTAGGCACTGGGCGTGGGGTCGCTGATGAATGCGACCAGGCTGGCGGAGAAGGTCAGGGGCCGGGTGCTGCGTAGAAACGGCAGCGAGGTCAGGTGCGCGCGGCGCGGTTGGCGCAGAGAGATGGCTTGGCTCACGACACGGCCCCCACGAAAGACTCCTCGCCGATGATGGCGTCGAGCTTGTCGTACAGATCAAAGGGCGTACCGTCGTTGTGGATCTCACGGTCGGCTTCCCGCAGGCGCACGCTGGCGGCGCTTATCAGTGATCCGGGTTCGTCGGACGTACGGACTAGGCGGACGATGAAGCCGCCGTGGTCACGGATGATGGCCGCCTCAACATTCGAGCGGATCTCCTTCACGACCACGTCGATGCCTGCTTCCTGCAGGCCGTTAAGCGTCTGATCCCACGCGGGGCATTGCGTCGGCGCGAATGCGACCGCAACGAATTTGTGGGCGGAAACAATGTAATCGGCGGCAGTGTCCTTGCCGGCGCCTGCCGGGCCGGTGAGTCCTATCAGCATGATTGCTCCTCAGTCGAGGTCGTTTGCCTGACGGCGTTTGTGGTCGATGACCGTGGGATCGAAGCGGCGGCGCGGACGCGGGATACGCGCTTGAGTCTTGAGAAAGGCGCGGCGCGAGCGCGCCAGCTTTTTGCGGATCGCCGGAATCTCGACCTGTTCTTCGGGCCGGCCGCTACCGCGCACGCGGATGAATTCAGCGATTAGCTCGGCCTTCGAGATCCGGCGGGCGGTCATGCTCGCACCGCCGACACGGTGCGTGCGCCGCGATCGAGGGCGTCAATGATCGCGTCGCAGGTGCTGCGGAACAGGCCGGAATAGGTGAGCCGGCCATCGACGGTGATGCGGAAGCGGATCATTGCGAGGCCTCCGAGGCACGGCGCGCCTGGCGCTGCTGGCGCTCCGCTTCCTGCCTGGCCTCGTACATGTCGATGTATGCCCAGCAAAACTCTTCGATAGCGGCATGATCAACCGTGACCGGGTCGATAAATCCGTTGCCTGCGTCGACATGCATCGAGAGGATTTCTATCCGCGCCCCGTGATCGCGCGTCTCGCGGGGTTCTCCAGCGTCGGCATCCCACGCAGGGCGGAGGAGAAGATCGATGCAGAGTCTGACCTCGATGCTGAAGCCGAATTGGCTCGCGAACGCGGTGTCTTCCCGGAGGTAATAGGGCGTCGGCGAGGCGTAGTGCGCACGGCAGTAGTCCGGGTCCTGGTAGCCGCTGTACTCGAAGTGCCAGCGGTTCCGATGCGCCGCATCCGTGCATCCGCCGAAATCGCCTGTTCCCCAGAGCGAACTGTGCTCCGTGCCGTAGTCGTCAATGACGATCCAGTGCGCGGGGGCTGTGTAGTAGTCGTGATATTCGAGGTGCATGGCCGGCCTCACGCGCTGCGGGTTGTGGTGACGCGGGGCGTGGCCTGTTCGTCGCGCTCAACGGCGCAGGCGTGGGCTGCGAAGACGGCGGCTACCAAGGCGAGGTATGCCATCCAGGATTTGAAGAGCTGGTTCACGAAGACCTCCACAAGTGGGTGTGGAGTGAATATTAGCCACGGGCTTGCATTTGTGCAATAGCCTGCGGCTAATATTTGCGCGGAGCGAGTATCAATGAAAAAGGGCCTGCAGACGCAGGCCCTTCCGACTTATCTTGCTTTCCCGTTCAACGTTCCCAGCTTTCGTCCGCCAGGTCTTGGCCTTGGCTGGATCGCAACTGCAGGTTCACTGCAGGTGTGAAGGTGACCCTGGTCGTTCTCTAATTCTTATGCTGATTCTCCATCGGGCAACGTCTGTCGTCGCCGATGTTTCCACTCCGCCATGCTAGTTACCGTTGCTGGCGGACCGCGTGGAGCTTTTGTGGTGAGCCGCGACAATAACCCTGATTGCTCCTACCGCCTCAGCTCGTCCGTCGCGATCCAGGCTCTCAAGTAACTCTATCGCGGTGCGGATGTGTGAGTCCGGATGTGGCGCGCTTTGCTTGGTAAGGCGTGGAACATGGGCAGATGCGGTTGCTGGTTCGACGGATTCAGCAATCTCTCTGCTGTGGTCGGCGTCGAACCAGCCGACCGGGAGTTCACATTGGGACTCGATATCCCTGGCAAGCGCATCGCCAATAGAGCGCTTCTTGCCGCCAGAGCTGTGAGCGGCCCTCGTCTTCAGTTGACTGATTTGGGAGTGTGACTTACCCACTCGCGTCGCCAGAGCCTGGATTGATCCCATCCGCGCTATCAAGCGCAGCAAGTTCTCGTGGCGGATCTCATCGATGGTCTTCATGGCGTTGCTTCTTGTGGCTGTGACAGCGTGTCACCCTCGGATTAGATAGCCCTGGGCTCATAAATGAAATTCGCCTAGGGCTATTGCCTTAGTGATAGCCCACGGCTAATATTCGCGCTATGGACCTAAAGATCTATCTCAGGGCCGAGCGTGGGCGCGCGGCTCGCTTGGCCGAATACCTCGGCGTGTCAGCAGTGACCGTCGGGGAGTGGGCTGCGCAGAAAAAGGCTGTGGACGCACGCTGGGCCTCGTTGATTGAGGGCTGGTCGGCCGGTCACGTTACCCGGGAATGCCTCCGGCCCACCGATTGGTGGGTGATTTGGCCGGAGCTGCGCTCTCGTTCCCCAGCGCCGTCTGGATTCGATTTCACAGATCTTGCTCGCGGACTGGGGAGGGCGGCCGCGTCGCGGTCCGAGTCGGGAGCTGTTTAACGTCCGTTTGTGCCATCTGAATGAGGCCGGTTCTGCGTGTCGTTGCGCGCAGCAACGCGGCAATGCGGCGGCGCTCCAGCGGGGTCAGTCGGCGCAATTTTGACTTGGGTTGGAACACAGATTTCATCCCGATGAGTTCTCGCGCTACGGCGCCTTTTAAGTCTAGACGGCAGTGTATCTACCGGGGGATTCCAAATCATGCGGCATCAATCTCAGACGTTTATCGGCCTCCTCCGCGGGGCGGTCAATACGTGGCGCACGCGCGATCGCTTGGGCCAGGCGACCGTGGTGGACTTAGTTGTCAGCGTCCATGAGCGCCTCGGCTATGACGATGTAACGGGCATTCGCTTCGAGCCCAATACGCGGGATGCCTTCGAGCGCATGAAGGTCAACGGCGAGCGTGTATTCCGTTGGCTCGATGACGAGACCAAAGACAGCACCTTGCTGCCGACCAACTTCATCCCGTCGATCCTGGCCGCGTTGCCGGCGGATCTCCGGCTCGACGTGCTCGATAGCCTTCTGGCGCCGTTCGGCCTGGTGGTTCGGGCCGAAGTCGGTGAGGGCGACCCGGAGCTGTGTGTGCACGCTGCCCTGGGCAGGCTCATGAGTGAGGACGCCAAGGGGCAGCAGGCGGTGCTTCGCCTGGCCACCGACACCTCCGACGAAGCCGTGCAGGAGGCTCACCGCGAGTTGCGCGAGGCGGTTGGCTTTAAGCGCCGGCTCATGCGCACGCTCGGCAAGCTGCTCACCAAGCGGAAGCGCAAGGTATGACGGCAGCGGCGCTGACGCCATATCGCAGCGCACGCCGATCCTATCGTCATCTTCGTCGGCCGAAGCCGCTGACCAGGCGTGAGCTTGAGGATGCCATCGCAAAGATCAAGGCGCGGATATTCAGTGGCGGGGAGCCTTTCGGCGTTTTCGTCCTGAAGCACGGCCGTGGGCGACGAGTGACGCTCCTGAGCGTTCAGGATCCCAACTACCGGCGGCAACTGCGCGCGATGGAACTGCAGCGGCATTACATCATCACCTGTGACAAAGACTCGGACCTGATGGCCGTGTGGAAGCGACTGTGCGATTTCGACCGGGAGCAGCCAGCGTGAAGATGGAGATCCGCTTCCAGCCCGACATGACGTGCTGCAAGTCCACGCGCGTCTCCGTTGACCTAGTGTGTCAGCACTCGGGCCATTTGTGCTGTGCACGCCGCCGCGCCCAGGAAATCGCGTTGAAGGGTGCCAGCAGCCTCGATGCGTTTGCGCGGCACTTGCTGACTTTCTGGTCGCTGCGTGACGTGTTCTACGTCTTTGCCGGCGCCGGCCAGATGTCGACGCTGGCCTTGATCTGCAAAGAGCGATGGCTGCAGCTGCCGGACAGCGGCCGCGTTGCCTATCGCGCCGAGGTGGCCATCGCTACCGATCGCATCGAAACCGGGCCGTACAACTCGCTCGCCTTCATGTTGACCTTTGACTTTCTATGCGAGACCGCCTCAGTGCGGTCGTAGACCTATGGACTATCCAATTCAACCTATCACCTCAATCGTCGCGCGTGGCAAAGCCGCTGCGCGCAAGCACGGTGTGCACGCCGTGAATCCCTACGCGCCCGAGAGCGACCATGGCTGCGCCTGGGAGGAGGGCTATTGCAGCGAGCTAAAAGCTATGAGCGACGAAGTCGTCCGGGTACGTCGTGGAGCCGCGGCATGAGCGCGGGTTTCCTCACCACTGACCAGGAGTGGCGCGCGCTGCGTTACGTCGACCACCTGGCGCGCGATCTCTACCTGTCGCTGCGGCGCGATATGAACTTCAAAACAGGCATCGTGGGTGGCCCTGAGAAGGGCATCTCGTGGCAATCGCTGCGCGAAGACACCGAAGTCCCTGGCCGGCCCGGGTTCAAGGGCATCAAGCCGTCCGAGCAGCAGTTGCGCCGGCGTGCCCAGCAGCTGGAGCAGTTCGGCCTCGTCCGCGCGATCAGCGGCAAGCTGCGGCTCAAGTTCCGTTTGCTGCTCGCCTACACGGATACGCATGTCCAAAATAAAGCCGACAGGGGCGCAATAGGCCCCAAGGGTGACCGCAAAGCTAAGCCGGGTAAGCGTTCCAGGGGTTATGCACAGGGTAATAACGAGCCGAAAGCCGACACACATCAGGGGTCGGGTAAAACCTATACCCTACCCAACCCTTCCCGCGGATCCGAGGCCGGTGGGGAACACCTCAATCCACCCCCCCACGCCGATGGCGCGGGGGGAGAGCAATCCCCCGAACTGCCTCCCCTGCCAGTGCAGCAGCTGGCGGCGGACGACAACCCCGAAGCCGGAGCAGATGAGACAGGCATTGATCTAGCCCCCCACGCCGATGGCGCGGGAGGCGAGCAGGCACCCCCAACGGCTCCCACAGAAGCGCAGCGGCTCTCAGAGGAACGGCAGCAGAACATCCAGTGCGGTGGGGATGGGCCTTCGGCCCGGCTTGCAGGGGGGCAGGGGTTCGAGTGGAGGGATGGTCTGGACTGGCCCGTGTCGATCAGCAAGGCGCTGAGAGCCTCCATGGCGATCGATCTCAAGGCGGTGAGTAAAACGCAGGGGCAGCGCGTTTTGGACGAACTGCGGGGCGCTATGCAGGCCAGTATCGTCAAGGACCAGTGGGCCTACTTCTACGCATTATTGCGGAATGCGCAAGAGCAGGGTGACGCGTGGAAGACGGTCTATGCGGACAAAATCGCCCTGGCTCGCATCAAGCATCGACAGACCCTCGCGGAGCAGGCCGCGCGTGATGCGGCGTTTGCGGCGACGCTTCCGAAGCAAGCTGGCCCGTCGACGGCGTTGGCGATGGCGATGGCCAAGGTGCGCGGTCGGGGGCGGCACAAATGAAAGCCACGGCATTTAGCGCCGAGCTCGCCTATGCCGAGGCGGTGGAGCAGCTGCAGATGCGTGCCGTCAAGCGCGATCGATGGAGTTCGCGGGCCGTGTTCTGGACGGCCGTGCGCTTCGGCGTCGATCAGGTGCTGGCCGTGGCTTGGCCGGAGGCGCGATCGCGCTGGGAGTGGCTGTGGTCGGTGGCGGTGCGTGAACACCTGCCGCCGATTCCGGGCATTCCCGAGGCCGAGAACATGCCTTCGGACGCCACTGCGGCAGAGCTCGAATTCGCGCGGATGCGCGCTATCGTTGGGGGAAAGGGGAAGCGATGACGATCGGGAGCCGGTTAGACAAGCGCGAGCGGGAGCGGCTGGAGTGGGCGGTCGATCGCCTACAGTCGTGGGGAAAATGGGCCAAGTCCGGCGGCGCGCCCAATGGCTACGGCGAGAGCTGTCTCACGCTCGAGGAGATCCGCTCGATGCCGTTGCGGTCGTTCATTCCGATGTCGCCGCCGGAGTGCGAGCAGTTGCACGAAGCGCTGTGGAGGCTGCCGCTGGATCTGCGCAAGCTGGCCATGGCCTGGTACGTCGAGGAACTGACGCGCCAGAAGATCGGGCAGCGGCTGGGCGTGAGCGAGAGCCATGTCCGCCGGCTGCATAACTCGCTGCTGGTCGCGCTTGAGTACTGCCTCAAGAATCCGCGCGCCAAGGTGCTGCCGATGCATCTGCTGCTTAAGCCCTGACAACTGCAAATCCATTTTTCAAACGACCCGCTTTTTTCTTTTATGAATCATGCGCTTAGTGGGGGGGGCGAGCGTGTGCTATTGAAATCCTGACTGGGTAGGGGTAGATTTCGGCTACGCTGTGGTTTCAGTGCGTGCAGCAAAACGAAAGCCCGATCCGGTTCATACCTGGTCGGGCTTTTTGCATTCTGCGCGCCGCTGCTTCTGCCCGCGCCAGACGGGATCTGGCATTCCCTTGGAGTTTCCATGATCAAACCTACCGTTGGCCGCAAGGTCTGGTATCGCCCGAGCGAGTCTGATCAAACTGGCCCGGTGCCCATGGTGGCCACGCAGGGCCAACCGCTCGATGCAACGGTCATTGCTGTGTGGGGCGACCGTTGCGTCAATCTGCTGGTGACCGACACGGTCGGCCGCAATTTCCCGGTGCTGTCCTGCACGTTGGTGCAAGAGGGCGATGAGGTTCCCGAGGGCGGCCGCTATGCGGAGTGGATGCCGTACCAGACTGCGCAGAAAAAGGTCGAGGCGATTCAAGCGATGGTCTTCAAAGGACTATCCGCCCCGCTGGATCAGGATGGCGAGACCGCGATCCACGTGGAAGTGAAGGCGTAACTTCGGTGTCTCCTCTCGCTCCTGGTGGGGCGAGTTCATACGGGCCGGCGCCGTAGGGAGCCGGCCCGCTTCTTTTTGGGGGTCTGACATGGCAGTACGCATCATCGTTGGTGGCGTAGAGTTGCCCGCACGTCCGCCGCGTCAGCGCGGCCCGAAGTTTCCTGGCGGCTTCCTGTGGCTGCGCGGCAGTAGTGCGCCGGATAGCCTCAAGTCGCAGCCTATCGCTCAGATCTTTGCAGAGAATCCGGATGACTGCGGGCTGCACCTGGTCGGCAGCGTCGCCGGAGATGAGTCATGAAGGCGGCTCTTGATTGGATTCTGCGCATCGCTGCAGCGGCGCTCGCCTGGCTGCATATCGCGGGTAGCGCTGGGGCTGGCCGGGCCGCGGTCGTCGTCTACAGCGTTATGGCGACACTCGGGCTAACGCTGTCCCTCCTTCTTGTCGCAATGTGCCTGTCTGAATCTGGGCGCGCAGCGCTTCGCAGCAAGAGGGCGAACTGGCCGCGATACCCGGTCGCGCGCTGGATTTGGTCGCTCAGTTCTGTGGCCTACCTGGCTTGGACTGAGCATCAATGGCTGGCGTCGATGCTTCTGCTGGTGATCGTTCTGACGCAATGCCTGTGCACTACGGCCCACGAAGAAGAGCCAGCCAGCGCTGCAGGGGGTTAGCGTGGCAACCGTCAGCGTTGATGTGGATGGCGTGGTGCAGGCATTCGGCAGGCAACAGCGGCAGATGCCGTTCGCCGCGGCCGTGGCGCTCACGCGGTTGGCCAAGCTGGCGCAGGGGGCTGAGACCAGCGAGATCATGCGGGTGTTCGACAACCCTGTGCCATTCACGCGTAATGCGGTGGCCACCACGCCGGCCAACAAGACCTCGCTGGAATCCTCGGTCTTCATCAAGGATCGCCAGGCGCGCTACCTGCGCACCGAGGTCGAGGGCGGCAAGCGCGAGTTGAAGAAGTTTGAGCAGCTGTTCGGCAAGGGCATTGCCCTGCCGAGCATTGGCGCGCGGTTGAACCAGTACGGCAACGTCACGCGGGATGCCATCAAGAAGATCGCGGCGGAGCTTCAGCGAGGCAGCACGTCGGCGCGCTACTTCATGGGCCAGCCCAAAGGCACCAATCTCCCGGCTGGCATCTACGACCGTGGGCGTGGCAAAGGCAGGAAGTTGCGGCCGGTGCTGATCTTCGCCGGCCAGGCCAGCTACGAGCCGCGCTTCCGGTTCGTGGAAGTCGCGCGGGTCACAGCGGCGGAGAGCTTCGCGCGCGAGATGCTGCAGGCCTGGGAACAGGCGCTGGCCACGGCGCGCTAGCCGGCCAGCGGGCAGGGCTGGGCGCCCGGTGGGGTGCAGCCGGGCGCACGCGGGTCCTTCCGGCCTCCCGTCTCACGGGGGTCATTCGCACCGCGTTCTTTTCCTAGATGAAAGGGGCTCTAGGGTTAGTTAGTTTTGGGGGTGTCATGGGCAAGAAGGTGAACCTGCAGGAGCTGGCCGAAATCACCGGCTTCACGGTGCAGTCGCTGATCCGCTGGCAGAAAGACGAGGGCATGCCGGTCGTTTTGGCTGGCCAGCGTGGCCGCGGCAACGAATACGACACCGCGGCAGTGCTCGCCTGGTTCACGCAGCGCGAGCTGCACCGCGCAGGCCTGTCCAGTCCGAAGGATGAGCTGGACCGCGCACGAAAAATCGAGGTCGAGCTGCGCATCGGCGAAAAGCTGGAAATGCTGGCGCCGGCGGCCACCTTCGAGCGCCTGTGGACCGACCACGTTGAGGCGGCCAAGACCGAGATGCTGCTGCTGCCTGGCAAGGTGGCCGATGCTGTGTTCGAGGCCCACGACATCGAGATCGATGAGCAGCTCGTGCTGCCTTACGTAGAGGAGTGCCTGGCAAAGCTCCAGAACCTGGACGAAGACGATGATGGAGATCCCGACTCTGAGCATCTTGACGATGCCGGAGACAGTGAGGAGGATGACGAAGACGGCTAAGCGCACGCTGCGTATGGCCGTTTCGCGCTGGGCCCTGCCGCCCCGCATGAATGCCCTGGAATGGGCGCGCAAGTACCGTTTCCTGTCGAGCGTCGAGGCCGATCGCGCCGGCAAGTATGACCCGGAGGTGACGCCATACCTCTGCTGGCCAGGCAATCCGCTCGAGGCGCTCGATGATCCGACCGTGATCGAGGTGTGCTGCCAGAAATCGGCGCAGGTTGCGTGGACCTCGGGCGTGTTGGGCAACATCCTGTGCAAGTGGATTGACCTGGATCCGTCGCCGATCCTGGGCCTGTTCCCGAAAGAGGGCGCGGCCAAGGAATACATGGCCGAGAAGTTCGAGCCGATGGTCAGCGCCACGCCGCGGCTGCGCAGGGCAGTGGACCTGCGCAGCCGGAAGTCGCAGCAGCGCATGTTGTTCAAGCGCTTCCGTGGCGGCTTTCTCAAGCTGGTCGGCTCGAACTCGCCCTCCAGCGTCAAGTCCAGCCCGATCCCGCGCATCTTTATCGAAGAGCCGGACGACTGCAATCTGAACCTGCGCGGCCAGGGCGACTCGATCAAGCTGGCCAAGGAGCGGACCAAGACGTTTCGGCGCTCGCGCGTCAAGATCGTCATTGGCGGCACACCCACGGTCGAGGGCACGTCGACCATCGCGGCCGAGATGGAGCTCTCCGACAAGCGCGTGGGCATGGTGCCTTGCCATCATTGCGGCGAAGAACACGCGCTGAGCTTCGACTACCTCAAATGCCCCGAGGAGGAGGGCGCCTCGCATCCCATCTTCGGCAAGAAGGTGCCGGAGAAGGCGTACTACGTCTGCCCGCATTGCGGCGGCATCTGGAACGATGCGGAGAAGCGCCGCAACGTGAAGGCCGGCCGCTGGATGGCCACTGCGCCATTCAATGGCATCGCCGGCTATTTCATCAACGAGTTGTATAGCCCGTTTCCTGGCTCGGTGATGCCCAAGCTGATGGAGAACTGGCTCACGGCGCTCCACCACCTGGCGATGGGTGACGAGAGCAAGCTGGTGGCCTTCACCAATAGCTCGATGGGCGTGGCCTATTCGTTCAAGGGCGACCAGCCCAAGGCCGAGGAGCTGGCCGAGCGCGCGCTGCCCTATGACGCAGGCACGGTGCCGGCGGGTGGCCTGATGTTGATGCTGTCCGTCGACGTGCAGCCCGATCGCCTGGAGGTGATCGTGCGCGCTTACGGCCGCGGCGAAGAGACCTGGCTGGTGCGCTATGACCGCCTGTATGGCCAGACCGCGCTCATCACCGATGACGTGTGGAATCAGCTCGACAAGCTGCTGTTCGGCAAGTATCGGCATGAGCGCGGCTTTGGTCTCAGCATCAGCGCGGCCTCGATCGATAGCTCGGACGGCAACACCTCCGATGCGGTCTACAAGTACGTGCGCACCCGCCAGGGCCGCGGCGTGCCGCATGTGATGGCCATCAAGGGCGCGCGCAGCCCGGATGCGGAGATCTTCCGCAAGCCGAGCGCCGTGATCGATACCAACAAGAAGAACACCAAGGCGGCCAAGTACGGCGTTTCGGTGTTCATGGTTGGCGTCGGTCGTGCCAAGGATCTGCTGATCGGCGAGCGCGGCCGCGTTGGCATGGAGGGCAAAGGGCCCGGCCGCTTCCACGTCTACAAAAACGTGATCGCGGACTACTTCGAGCAGTTGCTGGCCGAGGTCAAGGCGCCGGTACGTCAGCAAAACGGCCACGTCATTCGCGTTTGGCAAAAGAAGGTCGGCAAACGCAATGAGGTGCTGGATCTGGAGGTCTACAACCTGCATGCATCACGCGCTGCCAAGGTCCACTTGATGCAGGAGCGCGACTGGGCCGCCCTGGAGGCGCGGCTGTCGCAGGCCGGGCTTTTCGACGAGCCGGCGCCGCCCGAGCCGGTCCCGACACCGGAACCGGCGGCTGCACCGCGCGAGGTCGACGCGGAAGACGAAGAAGGCGACCAGGACATCCCGCCAGCGCGGCATCGGCAAGCGCCGGCGCCGGTCATTACCAACGATTCACCCAATTTGCCACCGCGACGCCGGCGCCGATACGGCACCGTCTCGCGTGGCGTGGAGATCTAATCCATGATTACCGTGGAGCAAGCACAGGCAGCGCTCGCTGCCTGGTATGCCGCCAGCCTGGCGGTGGCAAAGAGCCAGTCCTACGAGATCGAGGGCCGCAAGCTCACACGCGCTGACGCGGCGGAGATTCGGCAGCAGATCACGTTTTGGGAGGGCAAGCTGGCTGCGGCGCGCAACGGCGGCCGCCGGATGCGGATCGGCTACGGGGTAGCGGAATGAAGAACGCCAAGCTCGGCGCCTTGCTGGCCAGCAAGCTGACGCTGCCCGATCGCTTCGTGAACTACTTCAACCCGGCCGCGGGCAATCGGCGCGCGCAGGCCCGCACGGCGCAGGCCTACTCGGGCGCCTATGACGGCGCATCGCGCACCAAGCGCTCGCTGCGCAACTGGTTTGCCTTCGGTGGCTCGGCCGACGCGGATCTGCTGCCGGCGCTGGGTGAGCTGCGCAATCGCAGTCGCGACCTGTCGCGCAACAATCCGCTGGCGGTCGGTGCCATCAATACGGTTGTGACCAACGTGGTCGGTACCGGCCTAGCGCCGCAGCCGACCATCGATGCCAAGGTGCTGGGGCTGACCGAAGAACAGGCGGCGGCCTGGCAGCAGCAGGCGCAGCTTGAGTTCTCGCTGTTTGCCGACAGCAAGGAATGCGACATCTCGCTGGCGCAGACCTTCTACGAGATGCAGGCGCTGGCGTTCCGCTCCACGCTGGAGAATGGCGACGTCTTCGTCGTCACGCCGGTGCTCGAGCGGCACAAAACGGCCTACCGCACGCGGCTGCAGCTGATCGAGGGAGACCGCTGCTGCAATCCGCAGGCCGTGCGCGACACCGATAAGCAAGCCGGCGGCGTGGAAATGGACGATTTCGGGGCACCAGTCGCGTACCACTTTCTGCGTAATCACCCGGGCGGCCTCGGGATTTCCGTCAAACAGTGGGACCGGCGCGAGGCGTTCGGCACCAGCACCGGCCGGCGCAATGTCCTGCACCTGTTCGAGCGGCGCCGGGTGGGGCAGACCCGCGGCCAACCCTACCTGGCGCCGGTGATTGATCCGCTGCGCCAGCTCGGCGTCTACACCGAGGCCGAGCTGGCCGCAGCGGTGGTATCTGGGATGTTCACCGTCTTCATCAAGAGCGACGACCAGCAGGGCGTGTTGCCGGCAGAGACAGACGAGCAAGCGCCTGATTACCGGCTGGGCAAGGGCGCCATCATCCAGGGCGCACCGGGCGACAGCGTGGAGGTGATCAACCCGGGGCGGCCCAATGCCCTGTTCGACCCGTTCGTGCAGTCCATCCTGCGGCAGATCGGTGTGGCGCTGGAGCTGCCGTTCGAATTGCTCATCAAGCACTACACCTCCAGCTATACGGCGGCCCGGGCTGCCATCCTGGACGCCTGGCGCTTCTTCAAGATGCGGCGCTTCTGGCTGGCTACCAACTTCTGCCAGCCGGTCTACGAGCTGGTGATGGATGAGGCGGTCGCCAACGGGCGATTGTCGGCGCCTGGCTACTTCGAGAATCCGCTGATCCGGCGCGCCTGGTTGGGCTGCCAGTGGGTGGGCGACGCACCTGGTGCGGTGGATCCGCTTAAGGAAGCGCTGGCTTCCGAGAAAAATCTGGAGATCGGGCGCACCACGCTGACCAAGGAAACCATGGCGTATGACGGCAGCAATTGGGCTGATAACCACGCGCAACAGACTCGTGAAAGGGAAGCGCGCAAACGCGATGGACTGCTGCCCGAGATCAAGCCCCCGGCGCCGCCGCCCGATCCGAACGTGGATCCGCCAGCCAACCAATAACGCGAACCCGCCTGCCAAGGCGGGTTTTGCATTTCAGGAACGATGATGAATCGATTACTCGACGTTGTTACCGCACCCTGGGCCATCCTGCCGGGCAAGCTCATCGAGATCGTCGCCGCCTACGACGCGCGCATGTTGGGCGAGCAGGTCGACCTGCAGGCGGTAGCGGCAAGCCTTGGCCGGCCGCTGGGCAGTGAGCCGCAGGATTACGAGATCGTCAACGGTGTGGCCGTGATTCCGATCATGGGCACCCTCGGGCGCCGCGCCAACCTGTTCAGCGACATCTCCGGCGGCGCCTCGAGCGACCTGGTGGCGCGAGATCTGCGGGCCGCGGCAGCCAACAGCCGCGTGCAGTCGATCCTGCTGCATGTCGACTCGCCAGGCGGCACTGTGGCCGGCACCCAGCAGCTGGCCGATGTGGTGCGCGAGGTCGGCACGGCCAAGCCACTGGTGACACTAGGCGACGGCACCATGGCGTCGGCGGCGTACTGGATCGGCAGCGCGGCAAAAGCCGTGTACATCGCCGATGGCACCACCGAGGTGGGCTCGATCGGCGTCGTGACCAGCCACCGCGATGTGTCCGGCGCAGAAGCCCAGCGCGGCGTGAAGACCACCGAGATCTATTCCGGCAAGTTCAAGCGCATTGCCAGCAGCTATGCCCCGCTCTCCGAAGAGGGCAAGGCGTCGGTGCAGGGCTACGTGGATTACCTGTACAGCCAGTTTGTCCAGGCCGTGGCCGACAACCGCGGCGCCAGCGTCGACCAGGTGCTAGCTGACATGGCCGATGGGCGCATTTTCGTCGGCCAGCAGGCCATCGATGCCGGCCTGGTCGACGGCATTGCCACGCTCGACCAGTTGGTAGCACGGCTCGCCGCCGGCGAGTTCAGCACGACCGGGGCGCGCACCGTGCCCCCTTCTAAACCCCGGGCAGACCTGCCCACCTCTCCGAAAGGAACCTCCATGAGCATGACCCGCGAAGAGCTGGCGGCGCAATCGCCCGAGCTGCTGCAGCAAATCCAGTCCGAGGCCAGCGCCGCCGGCGCCACCGCCGAGCGCGAGCGCATCCTGGGCATCGAGTCCCATGCGATGGCCGGCCATGAAAAGCTGATCGCCACGCTGAAGGCCGATGGCAAGACCACGCCGGACCAGGCGGCTGCACAGGTCCTGGCCGCCCACCGCGGTGCGCTCGCTGCGCAGGCCACGGCACTGGTGACCGAGGCGCCCGCAGCGCTCCCGGTCAAGCCGAACAACGCGGATGCCGGCGGCGAAAAGAAGGCGCCGACCCAGCAGGAAATCAGCGCCCGCGCGACCGAGCTGATGCAGGCAGCCATGGCAAGCGGTCAGCGTATGAACTACACGGCGGCCGCCACCAAGGCGCAAAACGAGCTGTTGGCACAGGCCTAACAGCGCTGGCGCAGGCCTGATCGCGCCGCAAACTCCTCCCTCCATTACAGGAAACCACCATGAGCAATCCTGGCCTCATCAAATCGCATGTCGCCGATACCGCGCTCGGCAAGTATCGCCTCGTGGCGCATGGCGCCTCGGATGGCGCCGTCAAGCAGGGCACCGGCACCACCGACGCTCTGTGCGGCGTGACCGAAGGCTTCGCCTACGCCGCCGGCGACCGCGCCAGCATCGTGCGCAGCGGCATCGCCGATGTCGAGTATGGCGGCGCTGTCACCCGCGGCGCGCCGCTGACCTCCGACGCCAGCGGCCGTGCCATCGTGGCCGCCCCGGCGGTTGGCGTGAATGCCCGCATCATCGGCTTTGCCGAGGTCTCGGGCGTTTTGGGCGACATCGGCCTGGTGTTTATCGCGGTCGACCAGATCCAGGGCTAACCGGCGCCAGCGCCTGCCGTTCCTCTCTTTCATTCGCAGTTCCAGGAGTCATACATGACGACACCCGCCGCACCGTACCCGATCAATGTGCCGCTCATCCAGGCCGTGGTCATCGCCTACAGCAACCGCAGTCTGATCGCCGACGCGATCATGCCGCGCGTTCCCGTTGGCAAGTCCGATTTCAAATACCTGGTGCAGAACATGGTGGATCAGTTCACCGTGCCCGACACCAAGGTCGGCCGCAAGGCCAAGCCCAACCAGGTCGAAAGCGTGGGCGACATGCTGACCGCGTCGGTGGTCGACTACGGACTGGACGAGATCGTGCCGCTCGAAGACATCGCCAACGCGCCGGAGGGGGTCGACCCGCTGGCCACGGCGGCCGAGTTTGTCATGAAACTCGTGCTGCTCGACCGCGAGGTGCGCGTGGCTAACACGGTGTTCAACCCGGCCAACCACGTCAACAAGGTGACGCTCAGCGGCACCTCGCAGTGGTCGGACTACACCAGTTCCGACCCGATCAGCGCGATCATGACGGCACTCGATTCGCCGGTGATGCGCCCTAACGTCCTGACCCTCGGTCGTGCCGTCTGGACCAAGTTGGCGCTGCACCCCAAGGTGATCGACTACGTCAACGGCAAGGGTGGCACCTCGGGCGGCGTCTCGCGCGAGCAGCTGGCCAATGCGCTGGAGCTCGAGGAGATCCTGGTGGGCGATGCCTTCGTCAACACCGCACGCCGCGGGCAGCCCATGGCCCTGCAGCGCACCTGGGGCAAGCACGCGGCCTTCACCTACCGCGAGGTGCCCTCGGACACCAGCCGCTCGACCACCTGGGGCTTCACCGCGCAGCAGGGCGAGCGCGTCGCCGATTCCGATTTCGGCAAGGACCACGGTGGCCTGAAGGGCGGCTACCGGGTCCGTGCCGGCGAGAGCGTCAAGGAGCTGGTGACGGCTCCGGACCTGTCGTACTTCTTCCAGAACGCGATCGCCTAAGCGCTCTCGCGCCGAAGGGAAATTTGCCACAACGGTCCGCCACGCGCGGGCCGTTCCCATTTTCAGGAGCAGCATGAAAGTCAAAGCAAACTGGCCGGTCGACACCGGCAAGAAGGTGCATTCCGCCGGCGCGGTGTTCGATGTCTCGCCGGTCGATGCCAAGGCGCTCGAGGCAGCCGGCGCCGTCGAGATCGTGGAGCGCAAGAAGGCGGCCGAACCCACGGGTGCCGGCACCAAGGCAGGCGGTCAGGGTGACGATGGCCAGGACGGCAACGAGGATGGCGATGAGGAGGATGAGGACGGCCAGGGCGGCGATGGCTCCGGCCCGCCGGCCTGATGCTGCCCGGCGAGGATCTCGACGGCTTTGTCGAGGACTTCGGCGACCTGGTGACGGTGGCCAGCCGGGGCATTTCCCAGCTGGCGCTGCTCAGCCAGGTGCCCGGCGAGACGCTAAACGGCCTCTCGCGTGGCGCCGGCGTGCAGCTGCTCGGCCGCGCGGACGTGTTTGGCGTCCTGACCGCCGCGGACGTGGTGGTCGTGACCGAGGGCAACAGCGCCGGCTCCTATAACCCAGTCGGCCCGCCCGCCAAGCATGGCGATGGCGCGTTTGTGCGGATCGACCTTAATCCGGTACCGACATGACAACCAAACGAGAGGCAATGGCGCAAGGCGTGCTGCAAGCGCTGCAGGCTGCGCCCACGCTGCAGCAGCTCGGCCTGGTGTTCTCGCGCTCCCTGTTCGCCGCGCTGGACATGCGCACCACCAAGCGGGTCCTGGTGGTCCACCACGGCCAGGAACAGATGGGCGCCGAGTCCACCGCGGAGATCGATCGCCACGCCGAGCTGCTCATTACGGTGGTATCGCGTGATGCTGACCCGGATGCGATTTCCGAGGCCACGCTGGCGCTGGTCCATCCGGTGGTGATGGCCTTCACGGATCCCGCCCTGATCGATATCGCCGAGCTCGGCACGGATACCCCGAGTTACGACAACCTCGGCGGCATCGTCGGCGCCCGCACCGTCCACTACGACCTGTTTTACCGCACCAGTCGCGACAGCCTGAGTGCCTAGGAGATCCCCATGATGACAACCACGGCCGGCGATGATGCGTCGGCGGATGAGGGCCTGCCGGCCGCGCAGGCCGGTGTGCCGCTCGATTCGGAAATCGCCATCGGCACCGATGAATATGCCGGCGTCGGTGGCTCGTTCGTGTTCGATCCCGCCACGGGCCGGCGCACCCCGACCGCTGGCCCCGCGCTGGAAATCGCCACGCGGCCCGACAACCCTTCCAAGGAGTAAGCCATGCCAAAGCTCAATCGACGGACCGTCATTCTGGCGAAAATCGAGACCGTGTCCGGTACGGATGCGATTCCCACCGGTGCCGCCAATGCCATCCTGGTGCGGTCGGTCAACATCCAGCCGCTGGTGGCCGAGAATGTGCCGCGCAACCTGATCCGCGCCTATTTCGGCAACAGCGACCAGCTGCCGGCCGGCATCCACAGCGAGATGGATTTCGAGGTGGAGCTCGCCGGTTCCGGCGCGGCCGGTACCGCCCCCGCCTGGGGCCCGCTGATGCGTGCCTGCGGCATGTCGGAGACGGTGACCGCGGCCACCGACGTCAAATATGCGCCGATCACCGGCAGCAACGAGACGGTGTCGATCTATGCCTACATCGACGGGTTGATGCACAAGCTGCTCGGCTGCATGGGCACGGTGGCGTTCGACATCACCAGCAAGGGCATTCCGGTGATGCGTTACAAGTTCCTGGGCGCCTTCAATCCGGTGACCGATGCGGGCAACCCGGCGGGCGTCGATTACACCAAGTTCAAGCGCCCGGTGCTGGTCAACAAGACCAACACGGCCGCCTGGTCGATGCATGCCTACAGCGGTCCGCTGCAGGCGCTGCAGCTGGACCTGGCCAACACCCTGGTCTGGCGCTCGCTGATCGGCTACGAAGGCGTGGCCCAGACCGATCGCCAGGTGGCGGGCAGCGTCAACATGGAGCTCGGTACCGTCGCCGCGAAAGACTGGTGGTCGACGGTAGGCAGCGCCCTGACCGGCGCGCTGTCGATCACGCACGGCATCGTGGCCGGCAACATCGTCAAGTTCGATGCGCCGCAGGTGCAGCTGTCGAATCCGGCCTATACCGACCAGGATGGGGTGGCGATGATGACCGCCAACCTGATCGTCGCCCCGTCGGCCGGCAACGACGAGCTGGTGATCACCGTCAAGTAAGCGACCTGGTCGCACCAACCAAAACCCGACAAGGCCCGCCGCAGTGCGGGCCTTTTGCCTTTTCAGGAGATCCCCATGGCATTCCGCCTGGCAATGAAACCCACCTTCGGCGCGCGCGTCAACGTCGAGGTCCTCAACGAGAAAGGCATTCTCGAAAAATCGCAGTTCCTGGCCAGCTTCACCCGCTACACCGTGGATGAGCTGGAAGCGCTCAAAGCCCGCTGGATTGTCGAGGGGTCGAATGATCCGGTCTGGATCGCGCGCGAGGTGCTGGTGGGCTGGAAAGAACTGGTGGCCGACGATGGCACGGTCGCCGAGTTCAACGAGGAGAACAAGGCATTCCTGCTGAGCATCCCGCCGGCGGCTGCAGCGGTGCAGCAGGCCTTCTGGGACAACATCGTCACGGCGCGCGCAAAAAACTGATTGCGGCCGCGCGCCATTGGGCTGGCTTCCGGGAGGATGACTTCGAGGCTGCCGCCGATGTCGCTGACGCACTGGCGGCATTCGGCGCACCCGAGGAGGTGCTCGATGCAGTGCGCGCGCGGCCGACCGGCGAGGATTTTTTCTACTACGCCGACAACAAGGAATCCCTGTTCTTTTTCTTTGATATCGATCGGCAGTGGAACTACGTCGGCACGATGGCTGGCGTGGTGCGTACCGGCCTCAACTACCCGGGGGTGGAGAGTTTCATGCGCTTAAAGGGCATCCGCCGCAAGCGCTGTGCGGCCCTGCTCGCCGACCTGCAGCTGATGGAGGGGGCGGCGCTGCAGGTGTTTCTTGACGAGGCGGAGTCGCGTCGCCAATAGCTTTCGCACCCGCTGCGGCGGGTGCATTCATTTGAGGGGAGGAAGCCTGTGTCCGAGCTCGGAAACATGGTGGTCAGGTACACCGCCGATCTAGCCCCATACAACCAGGGGATGGCGGCCGGCGCCGCGACCGCCAAGAAGTTCGGCCGGGACGTCGAGAGTTCCCTGCAGGGCGCGGCGACCCGGGCCGATCAAAGCGCGGTCGCCGTCGCCCGCAGTGCGGACCGGATGGCGGGCTCGATGGGGCGGGTGGTGGAGTCCACCGACGCGCTGAACCGCCGGTTCGACGGCCTCATGCGCACGATTGGCGGCATCGGCCTGGGGCTCACCATTGCGGAGATGGTCAGCATGTCGGATGCGGCGACCAACCTGTCGGCGCGGATCGGCCTGGTGTCGTCGTCGGCGCAGGGTGCGGCGCAGACGCAAAGCGCGCTGTACGACGTGGCGCAGCGCACGCGCCAGCAATGGGCCGGGGTGGCGCAGACGTACTCCTACCTGGCCAAGGCCGGGCAGGAGATGGGCGCCAGCCAGGACAAGATCCTGCGCGTCACGGAAAACGTGTCGAAGGCGATCGCGCTGAGCGGCAGTTCCGCGGAATCGACGCAGGCCGCCCTGGTGCAGTTCTCGCAGGGCCTGGCCAGCGGCACGCTGCGCGGCGAAGAACTGAACTCGGTGCTGGAGCAGGCGCCACGCCTGGCACAGGCGCTGGCCGATGGCCTGGGCGTCTCGATCGGTGAGCTGCGCAAGCTCGGCGAAGCCGGCCAGCTGGTGCCGGCGCAGCTGCTCGACGCGCTGGACAAGGCGGGCAAGCAACTCAGCGCCGAGTTTGCGCAGATGCCGATGACGGTCGAGCAGTCGTTCACCCAGCTGCAGAATGCGCTGATGAAACGCATCTCGGACATGAACGAGGCTTCGGGTGTGTTCCGCCAGCTGGCGGACGGCGTGTCGTTCCTGGCGACCAACCTGGACTATGTCACGGCGGCCCTGACTGGCCTGGTAGCGGCCAAGGCGGCCGATTGGGCGCTCAATGCGGCCTCGTCGTTCGCCCGCAAAGCCGATGCCGCGCTCCTGTCCGCCAATGCCACGCGGCAGGACACCACCGCGACCCTGCTGGACGCCGAGGCCAAGGCGGCGCATACCGCTAGCGTCGTGGCCGACACCGGCGCCACCACGGCGGCGCTCGGGGTGGCACGCGCGGAACAGATGGCCCGCCTGGCCAGCGCCAATGCCTCGCTGCAGAGCGCGGAGGCGACCATCGCGGCGGCGACGGCCACCGGCGCGCTGTCCGGTTCGCTGCGCCTGGTGCGCGAGGCCGAGCTGCAGGCGACCGCGGCGACGGCGGCCCGCTCGGCCGCGATCGCCGAGCTGGCGGTACTCGGCCAGCAGCAAGTCCGGGTCAACCTGGAGATTGCGGCAGCCACCGAAGCCAACGCGGTGGCACAGCGGGCGCTGGCGACGGCGCAGACCGCCGCCGGCGCGGGCGCCGGGCTGGCGACCCGGGCGCTAGGCCTGCTGGGCGGCCCCCTGGGCGCGGTGGTCACGGTGCTGGGCCTGGGCGTCACGGCCTGGGAGATCTACTCGGCGCGGCAGCGGGATGCGGCGCGCGAGGCGGTCGATTCGTCGGGCAAGCAGGTCGCGGTCAGCGGGCAGTCGACGCAGCAGATCATTGACGACCTGAACAAGCAGATTGCCAAGTACCGGGAGCGCAACGAGATCCGCGACGGCACGCCGGCGGGCGACGGCGCCAGGCTGGTCGACCAGAAGAAGGCGCTGGCAGACCTGAAGGCCAGGAATGCCGCCCTCACGCCGGAGCAGCGGGCGGCCAATCCGTACAACCCGAACCTGCTGGATGAGGCGCGGCTCGAAAACGCCCTGGTCGCCGCCGAGGCCGCCATGCGCGCCGATCGCGTGCGCAAGCTGGAAGCGGAAAACCAGAAGTTCGAGAACCAGCTCAAGGGGGTCAACGAGAACTACGAGAAGTACGTCACCACGCAGAAGGCGCTGCTGGCCGAGGGCGCCATCAACCTGACGACCTACACCGCGCGCGTCAAGGTGGCCTATGACAAGTGGGCTGGCGGGGCCAAGGACGCGGAAGAGGCCAACAAGGCCTTCCAGAACGCGCTGGGCGGGCAGATGGCCGCGATCGAGCAGCAGAGCAAGCTGCGCGAAGATGCGCTCAAGCGTGAGCTTGCCAATGTCGAGCGCCTGCGCCGTACCGGGCAGATCACGGAAACCGAGGCGCTCACGCGCAGCTATGACGCGCGGCAGACCGCCCTGGAGGGCGAGCTGGAGCAGTCGAAGCAGCTGGAGGACCTGGCCGCCGGCAAGAAGGAACTGGCGGCGCGCGAGAAATACCGCGGCGAGCGCGTGCGCATTGAGGCCGAGCTCAAGAGCCTCGGTCAGGAGCGCGCCAACGCGCTGCAGGACCAGACCGATCTGCTGTACCGCCAGCAGACCGATCTCGACCAGAAGACGCTGCTGGGGCTGGAGCAGCGCATTGTGGCCGTGACGCAGGAAACGGAGCTGTATGGGCGTCTGCCTTCGGCGATCGAGGCGGTGACCGTGGCGCGCCTGCAGGAGCGGCGGGAAGCGATCGCCATGCTGGATCCCATGAGCGAGCAGCTCAAGGCGATTGACGCGGAGATCGAGGCACGCCAGCGCCTGCGGGATGCGCTCTACACCAAGGAGGCCACCGAATCGCGCTATGACCAGGCGAAGAAAACGGCGGAGGAATGGAAGCGCGTCTATGACGAGATCGGGCAGGGGCTCACCGATTCCTTTTTCCGGGCTTTTGAGGCTGGCAAGGACATGGGGCAGACCTTCGTGGACGGGCTCAAAAACCTGTTCAAGACCACGGTGCTGCGCATCCCCTTCCAGTATGTCCAGGCGGGGGTGAATGGGGCGCTGGGCTTCAGTGGCGGCCCGGGCAGTGTCGCCGGCGGCTACGGCAGCGGTGGGGGCATGGGTGGCACTTCCAACCTGATGCAGATGTCCAACCTGGTCGGCGATGCCTACGGCGTCAACGGCATGCTGGGTGGTCTGCTGGTGGGCAACTCGGCTGCCTATGGCGCCATGGTGCCCGGCCTGACCGTGGGCAGCCAGCAGGCCGCCATGCTGGCTGCGCAAACGGGCGAGTTCGGTTTCGCCGGCTTGAGCGCGACGGCCAGCTCGGGCGGCTTTGCCTCCGGCGCCAGTGGTGGCATGGGCGCCTGGGTCAATGGCGCCTCCGGCTTGTGGGGTGCCGGTGCTGGGATTGCCGGGGGGCTGGTGGGCGGTGCCCTGTTCAATAACAAGGGCTACTCCTCGCTGGGTGGGTCCTTGGGGGCTGTGGGCGGGCTGGCAGTGGCAGGGTCGAGTGCGGCTGCCGCCAGCGCCATGGGGGCCAGCCTGGGATCGGCGTTACCTGTGGTGGGCACGATCGCCGGCGCGGTGTTGGGTGCCGCCATCGGCTCGTTGATTGGAGGCGGCGGGGAAACCCGCTACGGCGCTGGCTATAACGTGAATGGCGGCAAGGCCAGCAAGGGCGGTGGGCCGTCCGGCGGCGATCCGGCGGCCGACCAGGTGACCAAGGCGATCGAGACCACCTATGGCTCGCTGCAGTCGCTCACCGAGCGCTATGGCGGTTCGCTCGACGGCACCGGCGGCTATCGGGCTGGCTGGGAAGTCAGCCCCAAGAAGGGCCGCAGCTTTGTGTTCGCCGGCTTGGGGCAGGATAACCGCGTCGACCTGTCCGGCGAGAAGGATGCCGGCAAGGTGCTCGATGCCCTGAACGTGCAGCTGCAGCGCTCCATCATCCAGGGCCTGCAGAGCGCGAACCTGGATCGGCCGTTCAAGGAGTACATCGACAGCATCGACGCCTCCAAGCTCAGTGCGGATGATGTCCAGGCGGTGCTGGCCACGCTCGACAGCCTTTACCAGTTTGCTGACGCGGTCAAGAAGCTGCCGTTCAAGGGCTTTGCGGACCTGTCGGCATCGGCTGCACTGGAGCTGGCCAAGGTCTCCGGCGGCATGGAGGCGCTGACCTCTGGGCTCAACAGCTATTTCCAGGCGTACTACAGCGCGGGCGAGCAGCAAGCCTTTGCCAGGAAGCAACTGGCCGCCCAGTTCGCCGCACTGAACCTGGCGATGCCGGAGAGCAAGGCGGCATTCCGCGCCTTGATGGATGGGATCAACCTTAACGACGAGAGCGGCCGCAAGCTGTACGCCACGCTGCTGGGCATCGCGCCAGCCTTCGCGCAGCTGACCGAGGCGTTTGATGCCTTCGGTAAGCAGGTGCGGGAGTTCCAGGCCTCGCTGGATCTGGGCAACCTGTCGACGCTGACACCCGAGCAGCAGTATGCGGAGGCCAGGCGGCGCTATGAGGAGACCTCATCCGCGGCGCTGGGCGGCGATGCCGATGCCCAGTCGAAGTGGACCCAGATCGCGCAGGCCTTCCTGGAGGCCTCCCGCGCCTACTACGCCAGCGGTGGGCAGTATGCCGCCGACTACAACAGCGTCAAGGGCTTCAAGCCGGACGGCTCGCACGCCAACGGCAAAGACTATGTGCCGTTCGACGGCTACCTCGCCGAGCTTCACGAAGGGGAGGGGGTGCTGACCCGGGCTGAAAACGCTAGGTATCGGCAGGCTCCGAACTGGTCAGAGTTTGGCCGGGGCGGCAGCGCGGCGCTGGCGGCGGAGGTCAAGGCGCTACGGGCCGAGGTGCGGGCGCTGCGTGACGATGGCCGCCGGCAGGCCGCTGCGCGGATGCAGCAGGCCGAGGAAAACCACCAAGAGACGATCGATGCCGCCGGCCGACAACGCCTGCTGCTCGATGACATTGCCAACAACATCAAACCATGACGATAGCGATAGAGGTAAGCGCCTGGCGGATCTCGGCTGCGGCGGTGGAGGTGCTGCGCTTCGCCAGCGCAGGCTTCACCACGCAGCCGACCGATACGCCGGCCAATGCGTATTTCGAGGGGCGCCTGCAGGAGCAGCCGCGGCTGTCGCGCACGCTGTTCGACCGGGCCACCACCTACGGCGCCTCGCGCGCGTCGGCGGGCAAGATCCGGCTGCTGAATACCGATGGTGGCCTGGACAACCTGGTCGCCGACTATGCGTTCGATGGCCGGCCCTTCACCGTCAAGGTGGGGCAGCCGGGCACGCCGGTGTCCGGCTGGGCGACGGTGATGTCGGGGCTGCTCGATGACGTGAGCGCGGATGACGGCGCCATGAGCCTGCAGGTGCGCGATCGCCTGGCCTTCCTGGGGCGGCCCTTGGCGCGGCCCAAGTATGCCGGCAGCAACATGCTCCCGGATGGCGTGGAGGGCACCAAGGACGATCTCAAGGACCAGTACAAGCCGCGCGTCTATGGCGGCGTGTTCAATGTGCCGGCTAAGGCCGTCAACACCTCCAAGCTGGTCTACCAGGTGTCCGACCAGGCCTGCACCGTGACTGTGGTCTATGACAACGGCGTCGCCTGGGTGCGTGGTGCTGACTATGCCAGCCAGGCCGACCTGCTGGCCACTGCGCCAGCGGCCGGCACCTTCCGTTGCTGGCTCGGCCTGTTCCGGTTGGGATCCATGCCGATCGGCCAGGTGACGGCGGATGCCGGCACCGCGGAGCAGCGCGCCGGGGCGCTGCTCAAGCAGCTCGCGCTCGATGGGGAGATCCCGGCCGGCGACATCGTGGATGCCGACGTGACAGCGCTCAACGCCGCCAACAGTGCGCCGGTGGGGGTGTGGGTGGACGGCGAGGCCAACACGCAGACGGTGATGGATGAGCTGGCCAACGCCATCGGCGCATGGTACGGCTTCGATCGCCTCAACCGCCTGCGCATGGGCCGGCTGACGGCACCGACCGGCGTGCCGGTGGCGCAGTGGTCCGTCGACGCGGTGACCAGCCTGGTGTTGCGTTCCGCCGGCGTGCCGAACTGGCGCGCGGTGGTGCGCTTTGGCCGTAACTACACGGTGCAGGCACAGCCAGCCGGCAGCGTGGCGCAAGCGCGCAAGGCCTTTCTCGCGCAGGAGTACCGGCAGACGGCCGTCGAGGTGGTGGCGGTCAAAACGGCGTGGCCTTCCTCGGAAGCCGTGACATTCGATGCGGCACTGGTCGCCGAGGCGGATGCCGCAGCGGAGGCGACCCGGCGCAGCGCGCTGTACAGCGTGCGGCGCATCCTGGTCGACGTCGAGGTGCCCCTGTCCGAGCTGGGCGACCAGGTCGACCTGGGTGTGGTGGTGGCCCTGGACCATCCGCGCTATGGGCTCGCCGGCCGGCTGCTGCGGGTGATCGGATTGGATGCCGGTGTCGATTCCGACACCGTGAAACTGACTTTGTGGGGGTAGGGTGGCGAACGTTCTCCTGGCGCATCCCAATATCACCGACACCGGCACGCTGAGCGGTGGCAATTGGCAGATCTCGCGCGACAACCTCAAGGATCGCCAGCTCTCGCGCGTGGCCCGTACGGCAACGGCGAGCAAGGCCGACACGCAATTCACGCTGGATCTCGGCCGCAGTCGCCTGGTGTCGGTGGTGGCCGTCGTCCGACACAACCTGTCCACCGCGGCAAAGTGGCGGGTGCGCGTGGCCAACAATCCGGGCTTCACCAGCACGGTCTACGACAACGCGGTCACGGTACCGCCGGACGGCGGGCCCACCGTGCTGATGGACTTCGCCACGCAGACCTACCTGGCATGGGATCCGGACTGGCAGCTGGCGTGGCCGACGCTGTTCCCCACCAGCGTCCTGGAATGGGAGGATGACAACTTCTGGGCGGGCAGCATCACCGAGGAGGAGCGCAAGGAATATCCGTCTCTGTTGCTGGCGGTGTTGCCGAAGCCAGTGGCCGGCCGCTACATCCGGGTGGAGGTCGACGACGAGACCAATCCGGATGGCTATGTCGAGTTCGGACGCATGTTCGTGGGGAGTGCCTGGCAGCCGATCTACAACGCCAACTGGGGCGCTTCGATCGGCTGGGAGACCGATACCGGCATGCAGCGGGCCATGTCCGGCGCACCGTACTTCGATCGCAAGGCCGGCCGGCGCGTCACGCGCTTCGAGCTGGGCTACCTGTCGAAGGATGAGGCCCTGGGGCGCGTCTTCGAGATCCAGCGCAAGGCCGGCATCGATGGCGAGCTCCTGCTGGTTTGGGACAAGGATGATGCTATCAACCTGCTGCGCCAGTCCTACCTGGGGCGCCTGCGTCAACTCAGCCCGATCGCGCGCGTCATGGTCGGCAATCACAGCAACGCTTTTGAAATCGAGGAACTCTAAATGACCAGCGTGACTTTTACGCCGGACGTCGGCGGCGACAACATCACCATTGACGACAGCGACAGCGCCACCACCGGACTCGGCAACGGTGGCCACCGCACGCGCTTCATGATCGCGCTGGCGCAATGGATGAAAGTGGTGGTCTGGGTCAAAGCCACCGCGCAGACGGTGCTCGGCTATCGGGATGCGGCGGCCACCTCGGCCGGCCAGGCGCAGACCTATGCCGCAGCGGCGCAAGCATCGGCTGGCATCCCCGCCTTGGCCGGCAATGCGAACAAGTTCCTGGCGGTCAATGCCGCGGCCAATGGCGTGGCCTGGTCGCAGTCGCTCCCGACCCTGACGATGAGCCATACGCAACCGCTGGTGCGCTACATGGAAACCGATCAGGCCGGCGCGGTGGGTGTATTCCAGACGCAAGTCGAGGGCGGTGCCTATTCCCTGCTGCGCAACACGGCGGCAGCGCGGGATTTCAGCACGAATGTCGCCGAGCACATGGTCAACAGTGCGGGCCGACACCTGTTCGGTGGGGGCGTCGACAACAATGCCGACAAGTTCCAGTTCCAGGGCGACCTGATGGTCACCGGCTACTTCAAAGCCTCCTCGAACGTGACCTGGACCTCGGATGCCCGGGTGAAGCGGGACATCGTGACGATCGAGGGCGGGCTGGGCCTGGTGGAGCGAATGCGCGGTGTGCGATACACCCGCACTGACCTGGACGACGGGCGCATGCACGTGGGCGTGATCGCGCAGGAGCTGCGGGAGGTGCTGCCGGAAGCGGTCATTGAAGGCGCAGGCGGCCTGCTGTCGGTCGACTACGGCACGTTGGGGCCGGTGCTGATCGAGGCGGTCAAGGCGCTGTCGCTGCGGGTGCGCCAGCTCGAAGGAGGGCGGGTATGACCTTGCCTTCCGTCCCGCCACTCTCGCTCTCGGAGGTCGCCGCCGAGCTGCGTGCCGGCGCCGGCCTTGATATGGCCTATGAAGGCGTCAAGCGCCTGGCGGGAGTCTCGCGGCTTGCCACCTCGGTGTCGATGTCGCAACTGCTGGGCAAGACGCGACCCTACTGGGGGGCTGTGGATGCAGGAGTCCTCGGCGCTGACTATGGATTCTCCGGCGTAGCGTTCGTCGGGGCCCTCGTTCCACAGATTGACGCGTACCTCGGCAATGTGCAGATCCGGCAGTTCATGACGTCCACGTACGGTGGCCTGGTACAGACGACTTTGGTCTTTGCCTCTGACCCCGGCTTCCGCAATGACATCAAGGCGCGGCTGCTCGACAACGATTTTGGGTTCATCCGTGAGGTGACCCTAAGCTACTACTCCGGCACAGGAAACTGGCGTACCCCAGAACTTGCGGCCGGGTCGCCGGCAGCCACCCTATTCACCGGCACCGGGTCCTTCCAACTCGACCTGATCAAGCTGTAGCGCTTCGCGCACCGTTTCCATCTCGCCACCTTCGGGTGGCTTTTTTCATTTTTGGAGGTCTGCATGCCCGCAGAGGACAAATTCAAGTTTCACCAGCAGGGGCTCGATTCGCCGTCTCGCGATTACTACACGGCGATCAAGAGTGACACCGTCGACTTCGCAACTTTCTCCCGTTCGGTTTATGTCGGTACACCCGGCGATGTGGTGGCGGTGCGAGACGACGGGGTCGCAGTGCCCTTCAAGAACTGGCCCGGCGGCATCCTGCCGATTCGTTGCATCCGCATCAACGCAACGGGGACCACGGCTAGCGACTTTGTGGTGCTGTGATGCGGCTCGGCATCAGTTACAGCGTAACGATGGCAGGCAGGGGGCGGTACGACGTGTTGGACTTGGCCCAAGGCACGATGTCGCTCAACTTCGTCGCCGTCAATGAGCCGACGCTGCAGCTCAATTTCGTCGGGCAGGACTATCTGAGCTGGGACGACGATCCGGCTTGGCCTTATGGGCTACTCGGCATTTTCAAGGTAAAAGCATAATGCTTGCACAGAAAACACTCGATCAAATCCTGAGCTTTACGCGAGCCACTACGCGCTACCGACGCGGTAGCGATGGCTTGTACATCCAAGATGCGATTAATGTTCCGTCGATGCAGTATGACATTGTGGGAAATCCGTCTGGGTTGACGACAAACGGGTCGGCTACAAATACGCTAACCTATTCTACCGACACAAAAGCTGGTGTTTGGAATAAGGCGTTTGTTAGCAATTTAGATGCCGGAGTCGGTAGAATATCCGGGTGGAATGCGCAAAACATCGTGCCTGATACCACAACCGGCAACCATTATCTTGGGCGAGGCAACTCGGTTCCGGCCAATACCGATGTTTGTTTATCGGCTATCGTCAAAGTCAACGGATATAAGAACTTTTGGCTATACGGCGTAAATGCCGATAACATGGGGGGCAAATTCAACCTAATTGATAAAACCATTATCGACTATGCCTCCGGAACGGCAGTTGTTAAAACGCGAGGGATGATTGATCTTGGTGGCGGCTGGTATCTCTGCTATGTTGGCGGGCAAGCGGCTTTTGGTGGCGTAGCTGCGACCCTTGTAAATCTCGTCGCCAATGACGCCAATGGTTCAAGCTATGCGGGCGACGGTACGTCCGGTATTCTAGTTTCACATAATCAGATTGAAACCGGCCTAGTACCGACTTCCCCAATCATTACAAGCGCGGCGCAAGTTACACGTTCGGCTGATTCGGCTTTGATTACCGACCTTACCAAGCTGGCGTTTAATCCGAATGGTGGAACGGTAGTTGTACAGTTTGTCGTTCCTCAACCTGGGATGAATGCTGGTTTGTTCAACTTTAGTGACGGCGGTACGACTAGCAGGATTACGCCATACGTTAATACCGTTGGTACTCTTACGTTTTTGATTAACAACGCCGGTAGCCGAAGTCTTGCGGGTCCGACGCTAACCCCTGGCACTGTGGTACGTGCCGCTTTTGCTTGGGGCAAAGACGACTTGGCAATGAGTGTCAATGGCGCGGCAGCTGTCTTCAACTCGCTTGCGGGCAATGTTCCGGTTGTCGACCGTTTCCGCTTGGGCGCAGCAATCCACGCAGGTGGCGACTATTTCAACGGTTCGATTCAACACTTCAATTACATTCCGGTTCGCAAGGCCAATGCGGAATTGGCGCCCCTTTCGATGGTGCAATAATGGACTTCTACGACTACTTCTTGCATTCAATCGACGAAGCAGAGTTGAAAACGCTAGCCGATGACTTTGCCAATCCCGGCGAGGCATTCGACTACATCGGCAAAATTCCGGAGACCTACGATGCGGACGGCGTGCCGTTGACCTACCAGCCGGGGTACTTCGCCAACCTGCGCCTTGCCCGCGAGCTGGAGCCGGGTGAGCTGTCGACGTACCTGATTGCGCCACCGGAAACACCTTTCCGGGTGTTTGCATAATGAAGCTCTGCCTGCGCCCTCTCTGCCTGGTGGTGCAGACGCGTCACCTCATCCCGGCCCGCTTCGATGGCTACACGGTCGGTCCGGTGGTGCTGGTGCGGCCCGGTACCAGTGCCGCACTGCTGGCGCATGAGCAGACCCATGCGCGGCAATTCTGGCGCTGGCTGGGCTTCAATGGCCTGCTGTACCAGGTCAGCCGCCGCTGGCGCTTGCGCCTCGAGCTGGAGGCCTATCGCGCGCAACTGGCGGTGGCCGGATCGCCGGCGGCGCTGCAGCTGTCGGCCTCACTGTCCAGCAAGTACGACCTGGACATCACGCAGGAGGAGGCCTACCGCCTGCTCACGGCCTAGCACGCCAGCCGCACCACCACCGGCCACCCTGCGGGGTGGCTTTTTCTTGCCCGCCGCGTGCGGGCTTTTTCAATTCGAGGTCATGGATAAAACAACCTTTCAGAAGGCGGCCGGCATCAACGATGCGCTGGCCGATCGCTGGTGGCCGCACGTCGACGCCGCGCTGTTCGAGTTCGGCATCCTGCTCCCTCACCGGGTGGCGGCCTGGATTGCACAGGTCGGCCATGAATCGAAGGGCTTCTCCACCTTGGCGGAGTCCTTCGATTACTCGGTGGGTGGGCTACTGGATACCTTCGACAAGCGGCTCTCGCCGGCGCTGGCCAAGACCCTCGGCCGCCAGGCCGGCGAGCGCATGGTGCCGCTCGAGCACCAGCAGCGCATCGCCAGCATCGTCTACGCCGGCCGCTACGGCAACGGCGATGCTAGCACCGGGGATGGCTGGCGGTACCGCGGCCGCGGTCTCAAGCAGATCACGTTCCACGACAACTACATGGCCTGCAGCCATGCCCTCGGCGTCGACCTGGTCAGGCAGCCCGAGCTGCTCGCCACCGACGACCGACTGGCCGCGCGCTCGGCCGGGTGGTTCTGGTTCGCCAACGGCTGCAACCAGCTGGCCGACGCCGGCGACCAGCGCGCACTGACCAAGCGCATCAACGGCGGCTACAACGGGCTGGACGACCGCATGCAGCGCTACGTGCACGCCACGCAATGCATTCAAGGGTAAAGGAGCCCCATGCAAGAACCTGAGAAGAGTCTGTTTATGTTGGCGCTGCTGGGCGCCATGATCGGCCTGGGCAAGCTGCTGGCCAGCGACGAAAGGCTCACCGTGCGCCTGGCGATCGGGCGGACGGTGATGGGGGCGGCCACGTCCATGGTGGCCGGCATGGCACTGATCCAGTTCCCTGGGCTAGACCCGGTGGCGCTTGTCGGCATGGGGAGCATGCTGGGCATCGGTGGCTCGCAGGCCCTGGAGGGCTACTTCAAGCGCAGGCTGCGCCAGAGCGAGGGCCGGCATGGCAACGGCGCTTGAGTTTCTAGCCGCCTGGAAGAGCCGCCTGCTGGCGGCTTTTCTGATGGTGGCCGCCGGCGTGGCGCTGGGCGGCTCTGCCGCCTGGTGGCTGCAGGGCAATCGTTATGAGCGGGCGCTGGCCGAGCTGCGCGAGCAGATCGCCGGCGAGCGGGAGGCTGCCGCGCGAGCGGAGGCCGACCAGGTCACGAAGTACCGCGGGCTGGAGCGCGCGGCCGGAGAGGCAATCGCGGCCGTGGTGAAACACGCCAAAGAGGAGAGAGATCGTGAAGACATCGCAAAAGCTACTGCTCGCGCTGAGTACCTGTCTGGCACTCGCCGGCTGTCCCTCGCCGTCAGTTCCTGTCAGGCCGGCGCCGGTGGCGCCACCGCAGATCCCGGCGCTGCCGGCGGAGCTGGTGAAGCGCGAGCCGAACTTGCTCCGGAGACTGCAGCAGCTCTCGACGGCATCGCCAGAGACGGCGACCGCGGGATCCGCGACGCCAACGCCTGTATCGACGCCTACAACGCCGTCCGCGACACGTTGAACCAGGCGCAGCAGTAAAGACAGGGCGGCCACTGTCGGTGTTGGAGCACCGGCGGTGGCCACCGAACACACTGAACGACCCAGTGAGCCCAGCCAAGGCCCTGCCACCTTCCTAGGAGGCGGGCAAATCATATCAAAATGTGAAAGGCTCACCACACAATGGCAACACCCATCATTCCCTGGCTCGGTGGCAAGCGCCGCCTGGCCGATACCCTGCTTTCCCGCTTCCCGGCCCATGAGTGCTATGTGGAGGTGTTCGCCGGCGGCGCCGCGCTGTTCTTCATGCGGCCGCCGGCGGCGGTGGAAGTCATCAATGACGTCAACGGCGAGCTGGTCAATCTCTATCGCGTCGTGCAGCACCACCTGGAGGAGTTCGTGCGGCAATTCAAATGGGCGCTCACCAGCCGCACGGTGTTCCAGTGGCTCAAGGACACGCGGCCGGAGACATTGACCGACATTCAGCGAGCCGCGCGCTTCTACTACCTGCAGCAGGCCTGTTTCGGTGGAAAGGTGGCGGGGCAGACGTTTGGCACCGCCACCACCACGCCGCCGGGATTGAATCTCCTGCGGTTGGAGGAGAGCCTGTCTGCCGCCCATCTGCGCCTGGCCAGCGCCTACATCGAGCAGCTGGATTGGGCAGCGTGCATCGCGCGCTACGACCGACCGCACACGCTGTTCTACCTGGATCCGCCCTATTGGGAAACCGAGGGCTATGGCGTCGACTTCCCGCTCGAGCAATACGAGCGCATGGCGGAGGTGATGCGCCGGCTCAAGGGCAAGGCGATTGTGAGCTTGAACGACCACCCGGAGATCCGGCGGATCTTTGCTGGCTTCCAGATGGAGACGCTCGACATCAACTACCAGGTGGGTGGCGGCGACAAGCTGGCCGCGCGGCGGGAGGTGATCATCTACAGCTGGGATCGCCAGGCTGAGCCAGCCGGGCTGTTCTAGCTGCCAGGCAGTCGAGATGGAAAGCCGGCGTAACGCCGGGCTTGGGCGACCAATCGTTTCCGACCCGCTTCAGCCGTTCGGCTGAGGTGGGTTCTATGACTGCTTTCAAGGTATTAGCGTCACTCGCTCAAGAACGTTGAACAATTCGTCATCGGCGGCTCCGAAATGATCCGGTTGTACACTAACGAGCTTGCGAAATTCGAACCACATGGGGGCCTCCGCCAATCGATGCCCGATCCTAACCAGCACCTCTCGACAAAGCAATGAAACCACCATTTAAAAAGGCGATTGTCGCCGCGGCGAGCGAGCAGGGCATGGGTATTTTTCACGATTCGCCAAAGATCGTTTTGTTGCGTCCACCCTCGCAAAAAATTCTGAAGAGCGGCCCGTTTGATATGCCGATGGTTACTGCTGAGTATCCATACTTCTCACATCTGTTAGCCGATCTAGTGCGGCAGATCAAGGAACTGCCAGACTTCTCGGATGACAAGAAGATCGCGGTGATGTCCGACTTTGGAGGTGAGCATCCTACAGCGCACTTTTACACTTACTCGTTCTTATTTGTCGCGTACGACAAAGTCGGACCTTTTGCCAAGCAGGTGCAGGAACTGAGGGAAAAGCATGACCTGCTCGCACCCTACAGTGAATTCGCGTACAAGAAACTAAAAAGCGGCCCTAGGAGTCGTGCACTCCCCGAATATCTCCGACTAGTCGATAACTTAATTCATGGCGCGATCATTACGGTAGCGATCGAAAAAAGAATAGAAACGGTTTTCGGTGTGAAGAAAAAACAAGCGCATCCGGTCATGGTCGAACAGTTAATGACTGAGGGCCTCGGGACTTGGCACGGCCCTGCAGCGGAAAAGGTGTTTCGTGTCTGCCATATACTGGCCGCGTTCATGTCCCTCCTTACGGTCGACAGGCACAGGCTCCTTTGGTACAGCGACAAAGATACGATCAATGACGAAGGTTCGAACCGAAAATTCTCGGATACACAGACGATATTTCAGCGTGTTATCCCAATGTACATGCAGCACGGATTTGATGTCATTGGATTTGGAAAGTCCTTTGATACGAAGAGTCATCTGGACGATCTATTGAGCATTCCCGATCTCGCCGCAGGCGTAGTTCAAGATCTGTTGCAAGCAAATCGGACCGGCGAAGAAATCCAGGGTGGTGATGAAAAGATCGCAGTAATGAAGTGGATGGCTTCTCCCTCCAAGTTTTTGTCGAAAATAACGGTTCAAATAGCTCAGACAGGTGACGGTGGAATCGGTGCAGGAGTTGTCGACATCACTCCTAAGTAGTGATGTTCCGCGCGCCCGGTGGCAGTGCGATCAGCTGCAAGTCGTCACTGCGAATCCAGCTGAGTCCGGCTAGCCGGAGAACACCGGCCAACTGGTAGCGGACCTTTGCGCGCGACTGCTCAGCAGCCGATGATGGCCGAGAGTGAATCACCGCAGGTTGTCATGGGACGCTACTCGGCAGCCTTTGCTCGAGGTGCGTGCGGCGCCGGCTCAGCATCCATCAGCTCGGGCGGGTAGGGCCGCATGAAGCTGCGTGCTCGCTCGGGATTGCGGCAAGTCAGCCAGTCATCCCATTCCGCCCGCGGCACGATCACGATCATCCGCTTCTCTTTGCCCGGGGCGTGGAAGCGGTTCATCAGCTGATGCTTGTCCGAGTTGATGGTCAGCATGGTGAACGAGAAGGCGCCATCCGACCAATCTCGCCACAGGCCCGCGATGGCGAACTCGGGCTCGTCCTTCAGCCAGATCCGCCAGCGCACGGACTTTGGGCCGCTCTCGTAGTTCGGCTCGTAGAAACCGGTTGCCGGCACTAGGCAGAGTTGCCCTTTCTTCCAGGGGCCGGAGAACGACCGCTTCTCACCGACCGTCTCCGATCGCGCGTTGGTGGTGTCGAATTTGGCCACTCCGGGCGGGATCCGGGTCTTTGGCACCATGCCGAACGTGCCCACCAGCGCCTCCCAGCCGCCTCCGTTGCTCACAATGATCGGCGCGGCATAGTCCGGCCAGGTCTCGGGCGGGTAGTCAAGCGGTGGCGGCTCGACGCCGTAGACGTCGCGCAGAAGCTGGCGCTGGACTGGTGCGTAGTTATTGCACATCCTCATCTCCTGGCAGGGGTGTGAGTGGCAGCACCCGACGGGCCTTCTCGGCAACGCGCCGGTGCTTGTCCTGCGCATCTTGCCACGTTGTCGAGGTGAAAATCTTGTCGACGCTGGGCGCGATAAGGTGGGTCAGGAATACCGGGGGATCCTGTGTGGATTGCGTCCAGGGGCAAAAGCATGTCCAGACACGGGCGTTCTGCTCTGGCAAGTCAGTGCGCAGGATGAAGCGCTTGAACCAGCCTCTTAAAAACTCATGGTGAGCGCGGGAGTCCATCTCCTGGCGCGGCTGGCCATTGGGATCCAGGATGTACAGGCCCATATGGAATGGGTCGCCGTAGAGGTCCGGCGTGCCGCCGCGCACGGCATGACGCAAGGCGCGGGTCCAGGCCTCTGGGGTGTTGGGTGGGAGCATGGCAGTCAAGCATACCTGTATGGATGTACAGTATAGCTGTGCACGCGAAGGCTTCCATGCGCCCAGTCATCGGCGGCCCGATTTGCCAGCATTTTGCCAGCATCTTCCATCTAAGCCTGTGTTTATACCGAGTTGCGGGGGTTCGAGTTCTGTGCCGACAGTTCCAGCGGGGCAATTACATCGAGCCATTTCCAACCGACAAAGCGGTCACCGACATGCCTCAGGTGGGTGTACCGTTTCAGGCTCTGCCAGCTCCTATGCCCGGTAACAGCAGCCACGCGCGGGATACTCAGCCCCATCTCGAATAGTCTGCTGGCGCCCTCGTGCCGCATGTCATGCAGGTGCAGATCGTCAATCTCAAGGAACTTCGCCGCTCTGGTGAAGGCAGCGCTTACTGCATCACTGCTGACCGGAAATATTCTGGCCTCTCGCTTCGGTTGGGCCAGGATTATGCGCATTGCCTCCGGCGGGAGATCACACCAGACATTGTTGCCGATCTTCTCTCCTGGGTGCTTTAGGTCATGCACCATGACACGGCTGCCTGCCTGGTCAAGATCGTTCCATGTGATTCGGCACATTTCCTCCAGTCGACGCGTGGAGAAGATGGCGAAGGCAGTGAGCGCCTGCATAGGAGTGCTGTCCACCCGTTTTGCGCGGATTTTGCCAAAGTGCTCCATGAGCAAGTCGAGCTCGGCCAGGGTCGGCCGGCGGTTGCGGGCTACGGAGCGGCTCGTCACGCCGAGCTTCTTCGCCACCTTGCGAGCGTCATCGATCGCCGTTTGATCGAGCGGGTAGCCCCAAGCCGGGCGGGCTATCGCAAAGATCGATGCGAGGTGGGCGAGGTAGTTGCCGACCGTTTGCGGCAGTACGCCGAGGCTTTGCGCAAACTGTGTGATCTCTTGGCTTCGGATCTTTGAGCAGTGCATCGAGCCAATCGGTGCCGCCTTGATGGCGCCGAGCACCTGTGTCTTTGTGCGGCCTATGTCTTTGCGAGACTCTCTTATATAGCGGTCGATTACGGCACTCAGCAGTGGGTCATCCCGCTGCGCGGTTTCGAGCGCGCCGGGCTGCGCCAGTTCGCGCTCGCGCTTTTCCATCCAGGTCGCGGCCGCTTGGCGGCGATCAAACGTCTTGGTTTCGGTGAGCACCACCTTGCCGCCTTGCTTCAGGCGGATCACGGCGGTGTAACCTATACTCTTGTCCTTGCGTTCGCGCTGAAGAATTGTGCCCATAATCCCCGGTGCAACATGGTTTTTTTCGGTGCAACATTGTAACACCCAAGCTCAAAAATGAGCCTAAATAGGCAGTAACGGCAGGTAATGGTACACGTTCAGAACTCCCCGCAAACCGAAGCTGGAAGCGGATCCCCAGAAAAATCAACGGGCCGCAGAATATCGGTTGCACCGATGATGGATTGGACGGATCGTCACTGCCGCATGTTTCACCGGCAGCTGAGCCGCCGTACCTGGCTGTACACGGAGATGGTGACCACAGGTGCGCTGCTGCATGGCGATGTAGCTCGCCACCTGGACTTCAACGCCACCGAGCAGCCTGTTGCGCTGCAACTCGGGGGTAGCGAGCCCGCCGATCTCGCCGCAGCGGCGAAGCTGGGCGAGCAGTGGGGCTATGTCGAAGTCAATCTCAACTGCGGATGCCCTTCCGAGCGCGTCCAGAGGGGCGCGTTCGGCGCGTGCCTGATGGCGGAGCCGGAACTGGTGGCGGATTGCGTGAAGGCGATGCGCGACGCAGTATCGATCCCGGTGACCGTCAAGCATCGTATTGGTATTGACACGATCGAGCACTACGATTTCGTCCGAGACTTCGTCGGTAGCGTGGCCGATGCGGGATGCCAGACCTTTATCGTGCATGCGCGTAATGCGATCCTGAAAGGGTTGAGCCCAAAGGAGAATCGCGAGATCCCGCCGCTGCGTTATGAGGTCGCTTACCAGCTCAAGCGGGAGTTCCCGCAACTGGAAATCCTGATTAATGGCGGCATCGTCACGCATGATGAGATGGACGAGCATCTGGCGCATGTGGACGGCGTCATGATCGGGCGCGAGGCTTACCACCAGCCGTATGTACTGGCAGAGATGGATACCCGTTTCTACGGCGCACAGACGCCCGTGCCGTCACGACTGGAGGTTGAGCTGGCAATGCAGCGCTACATCGGCGATCTGGTCGAACAGGGCGGCTATATGGGAGCGGTTACGCGTCATATGCTGGGCTTGCATAGGGGTATCCACGGTGGCCGTGGCTGGCGGCGGGTCTTGTCGGATGCTCGCCGCATGCATGCAGTGCGTACGCGCGCTGCAGTCGATGCGTTGTTTGAGGAGGCGCGCGCGCATCTGGGGAAGGGCAGCGAGCTATCCCGCGAAGTGGCATGAGTTTGCGCAGCCTATCCAGGTCAGTTGCCTGGATGCCCTGGGTAATGCGGCTTTCGGGCGGCTGGCCCTGCGCAGATTGGAGCGATTCCTCTAACTTCGAATCCCCTTTTTATGCTCGTGTACTAAGAGGGGCCGCTACGCGCACTTGATCGCCGCAACGGACAGATTTCCCGCCATGGCAAAGGGATTCCCCTAATTAGTCAAGCGGCCGCAACTTCTTACACTGTGCCTGCCCTCGAATACAGGGTTTTCTTCAACTGATTGTTAAGCCCGCCTTGTGCGGGCTTTTTTTTACCATGGCTGCGACGCGGGTTTGTATGCCGCCCTGCGTACAAGAGCCTGATTTTGTAGATTTGCTTCGGTTTACCCGGATAGTACGAATAGCAAATGACAGATAGATTACCGAGGCCTTCAGGGCAATTGAGATCGCTAATTTAAGAGCCCGCGCAGCGGGCTCTTTTTTTGTCTGTCCGCCCTCGCTCCGGAGCGGTCGCGCGCGTCGCGCTATTTCTCACTGGTGCGTGAGATGCCGACGTCAACGACGCCGTAGGCGGTAATGCTTGATTCCCGGCCTTCATTGCTCTGACTGGCGCATCCGCCCAGAATTGCCAGCAGCGTGCAGCTTGTCAGTAGTCCCCACAAGGTTTTCTTCATGCTCCCTTCCAATATGGCCGTGGAACCGGCGGTCATTATTGGGTGCCTGGCATCAGTTTTGGTTCCTTTGCAGCCTGTTGCGGTTGTCGGCAGGCGAGGAGCAGGGCGCGTGGAGAAGCCGGCGGGGGAGGGTGACGCGCAGGCTGGAAGAAGGGTGGGCCTGGCACGGTAGGACGCCTCGCTCAACCTACGACAAATCTGTGCAGCAGCAATGCGGCAATGGCGGGGCAGGCCAGGACCAGGCCACCCAGAGCCGGGAATCGCTGTGACCACATGCCGATCAGGGCTGGGATCGCGGCCACTGGGCCAAGGATATGTATCAGCAAGGACAACAGGGTGTCGGGCTGGCCGCCACTAGCGGCTTGCGGCAATTCGCTGCCACCAGGCTGGCCGAAGAGTCCATATGCGCTGCCGAGCAACAGCACGACGAGGCAAAGCGTGGCAACCAGCTTAAGGGTGAGTTTGGTGCTTGAGGTCCGCATCGCGGTTCTTTCCACTTGGATTGAAAGCGCCTTCGCCTGATGGAACGGCGCATGGGCACATGTCTAGGATGTTGTGAAAATAGCGCAAACTGCACCTAATCCAACTGAGATTTTTCTAAGTCAGAATTAAGTCAAGGTGTGACGCATGGTGGTGCGTATGGCTGCGGTGGGGTGAGACGCTGCGCGTTCTACGCGCTTTGTTCGCACTCCACCGCGCTCTAGCATGGAGGTGTCACGACTGCATTGCATCGGCGCGAAGAGATTGACATCGGACAGCGCGCCACGGATGTAGATTGTCCTGCCGAGGAATTTGCCGCCGCGGGGATAGTCGGCCCGAGTCATGGAGGCGATGCTCAAGATGCGTAAGCTAGACATCGCCGTGTTGAGGCGGGCGTACGAGCAGGACTAAGTCAGTCGCGCCATATCGGAAGGGCGGGGAATGATTGCATGTCGACCGCGCGTGGCATTGCACCAATGGAAGTTGTCTGTGGAAAAGGTGGCTCATAAGTATCTTATTTGTTACTGCAGGGTTCATTTCAGAAAACGCTTGCCATGGCCGAGGG
>NZ_JFJV02000244.1:0-16042 GCF_000611145.1 Cupriavidus sp. SK-3
AGCAGCGGTGACGCTGCTCTCTTACCCGCTCCATTCCACATAACCCCCCTGCTACTGGCAAAATTACTCAGTACGGGCGTCATGTTCAAATTTGGCTGTGTTCACGCGGGGCGCTTCGTGATCGAGGCAGAATCGATCATGGCGCACCGCCCTCCACTTTGATACCTAAGTCGTCGGGCTGCCGAAGCGACGCGGCCCCGAATGTCTACCGCCGTACTCTGGCCGGGAGGCCTCAGTTGAACAGCAGCGCGGCATAGTTGCGGGCGCTGTGAAGCACGTGCAGCACGTCGATTCGCGCAGGCGGATCGCCCACCACGCGGTAGAAGATCTGGTAGTTGCCATGTACACGGTGCCGGACGCCTCGGTCCTCATAGCGAGGTACCAGCGGGAAGGCAAGCGGCATGTCTGCGAGCGACAGGCACCGGTCGCGCAACTCCTGCACGAAGGAAAGCGCGCGGCGCGGGTTGTCGCGGGCAATGTAGTCGGCGATGGCTTCGAGTTCGGCCTCGGCCAGCGGCGTCAGGCGAACGACGATCATGCGCCGTGCCCGGGTGTTCTGCCTGCCGCGGCGCGATACTTGGCCTCGAGGCGGTCGAACACGGTGGCTGCGTCGGTGCCGCGGCCCGCGTCCGCCTCGGCCAGGCTTTGCGCGAGCGCCGCGTCCAGCGCCATCAGTTGCGCTTCACGGTCCTGAATCAGACGTACGCCTTCGCGCAGTACTTCGCTCTTAGAGCCATAGCGGCCCGAGGCGACAAGTTCAGTCACGTAGCGCTCAAGTTGCTGTCCAAGGTCGGCACTAATCATATTTGCTCCTCTTCAGACGGGGCCGGCGCAGGGCGTACGCCGGTGTCATGAAGTGTACCGCCCTTGATAATAGTTATCAAATTCTTGGTGTAAAGTGCTGTAAGCAGCATCTACGACAGCTGTTCCTTCCCCGGTTCTGTATTCCTCGTGGCGCCTACTCGCCGATAAGCACAACGTTATCGCGCCTTATCCCCTCCTCCCGCGTTGCTGCGTCACCTTCATCCGAACGCCGCTCGCTGAGGCACCCCGTTGCTTGTCCGAGTGGACGGGAAACGCGACGGCGGCATCCGGCAAGAGCCGACCGCTTTGCGGCTGACGGAAGTCGGGGTCTGTTTGATTTTGGTGCAGTTTACCGGGATAGCGATGCCTAGCACCCATGCCGGTTCCCGGGCGATGGTCGGGAAAATATTCCAACAAATCAATACCTTACTGTCTACCACTACCATTTCCCCGCTGCGGAGATTGCCTCTTAGCACACTTTCTTGACCCGTGCGTTGCGTTCTCGTCGCATTGCCGCTAGTCTTGGCGGTCCGTCTCACGCTTGGGAGTAAGCGCGATGGATCACTGGCGGCTGGCGTATCTCGGCATGCGGCAGATTCCGCGCGAACTCAGCGAGTTCGAGCTTGCCACGTTCTTCACGTTCTCCGGCAAGGAGCGGGCCCTGATCGATGCGCGGCGCAGCCACCTGTACCGCCTTGCCTGCGCCGTTCACATCGGCTTTGTCCGCATGACGGGCCGCACACTCGATGCCTACAAGCAGGTGCCTAAATTCCTCTGGGCCTTTGTCGGCGCGCAACTTGGCATCAACCCACCGGATATGGGCACGCTGAGCGCGCTGTATGACGGGCGCACCGATACCTTGGTGGACCACCAGATGCTGGCCTACCAAGCCTTGGGGCTCAGCCCCATGGCAGAGCATCAGCGACGTTACGTGACGCGCTGGCTCAAGGAGCGGTTGGCGGGGCAACCGAGCCGCAGTGACCTGCTGCACGAGTTGAAGCGCTGGCTGTACGAGCATCGCATCCTGATTCCGCATGACCGGGCACTGAAGCGGCTGATCAGCCAGGCCGTGGAGGCCTCCGAGGCGGCCCTGGCTGACGCGCTGGTGCGAGCCTATGGCGAGGCCTCCCTCGATGCGTGGGGGACGTTGCTACCGCGGCCGGAAGGCGACCGCGCGAGCCTGCAGCAATGGCTGTGGGCGGTGCCGCTGCGCAACTCGACCCATCAGATGGGCGAGTTGTTTGACACGATCGACCGGCTGTACAAGCTGGGCATCCAGCACGGCTGGCCGGCGGCCTGCAATGAGGCGGTGGTGCGGCACTACGCGAGGCGCTGCGCCAACCGCCCAGCGTCGGTCAGCAAGCGAGTCGCGCAACAGTCCCGCCGCTTGGAATCCGCTTGCTTTTTGCGCTATGCCTTGTGCGCGGCCACGGACCAGTTGTCGTCCATGCTGCGACATTGGATTCGCAAATGCGTCAACGATGCCGGACGCCTGATCGACGCCGGTCGACCGGACCCTGGCGCCAAACTGCAGGAATTTGCTGCCGCCGTCAAAGCGCTGGTCGCCGACGACACGCTGACGCGAGAAGCGCTCTGCCAGCAGCTGCGCACCTTGGCCGACGCAGCAACCGACCAGAATCTGCCAAGCCGTGCCAGCCTGACCCGCGCGCAACTCCTGTCGCGACACCGGCTAGCCCGAGCCATGCTAGGCAGACTGGTCCGCCTGCCATTCGCAGCACAGTCGGCCCACCCGGTGATCGAGGCGATGGAGGTGTTGCGCAAGCTCTATGCACGTAGGGCTGACGGGCTCCCCGACCGGGTCGTAGTTCGATTGGGTCGCGCTTGGCAGCCGGCATTGGAGGGCCAGGATCGCCAGCGGGCCCTGGCTGCTTTCGAATGGGGCACGCTGTTTGCACTGCGGGTGGCGCTGCGTAACGGCTCGGTCTTCCTGGACCACAGCTTCGCCTTCCGCAGTCAGGCAGCGATGCTGATCTCTAACGAGGATTGGCAGGCCCGGCGTAACCACTTCTATGGCCATCTCAAACTGCCGCAGGATGCCAGGGCATTCCTGGAACCCGTGGTTGCACATTTGGATGCTGGGCTCACCATGTTGCGCGACGCCGCCCTGCGCGGCGAAGTGAAAATCGATAGTGCGATCCACATCGATCCGCTTGCAGCGAAGCAGCCCGAAGCCTCGGTCGATGCCCTGCGGCGCGCGCTGTTCGAGCGGCATCCCGGTGGGCAGTTGCCAGAAATCCTGCTGGAGATTGACAGCAGCACCCACTTCAGTTGGCTCCTGCTGGGCCGGGAGCCGCATTCTCACACTGAACTGCTGATGGTCTACGCGGCAGTGCTGGCGCACGGCACCTCGATGTCGGCGGCGGACCTCGCACGCATGGTGCCGGAATTGTCGCCCAGCGCGATTCGGCAGATGATGCATCGCATCGCGGACGAGCGCAAACTCCGGCAGGCCGCCGATGCCGTGCTGGCCTTCATGCACCAGCATCCGATCGCCCGGCACTGGGGACGTGCCGATCTGGCGTCGTCGGACATGATGTCGTTGGAGACCACGCGCACGGTCTGGCAGGCACGGGCCGATCCACGTCGACGCACCGCATCGATCGGCATGTATACCCATGTTCGCGATCGTTGGGGCATCTTCTACGACCAGCCGATCCTGCTGAACGAGCGGCAGGCGGGCGCGGCCATCGAGGGCGTGATCCGCCAGAGTGGGTCGGAAGACGTGGCGCAACTGGCGGTCGATACCCACGGCTACACCGATTTCGCCATGAGCCTGTCCCGGCTCCTCGGGTTCGATCTTTGCCCCCGGCTTGCTCACCTGCGCGACCGCCGCCTGCATGTGCCCCGGGATCATGACATACCGGCTGAATTGGCAGCGGTGGCGGACGCGGATGTCCGCCTGCTCTTGATCGAATGTGCCTGGGACGAGCTAATCCGGATCGCGGCATCGGTGCAAAGCGGGCAATGCACGGCGGTCCAGGCGCTGACGCGCTTCGGCGCGGCGGCGAAAGGTCAACCAGTCTATGAGGCTGGCGTGCATCTCGGGCGGCTGTTTCGCACGATCTTCCTGATCGACTATCTCACCAATCCCGCGTTCCGCCACGAAATGCAGCATGCCTTGAACCGCGGAGAGGCCGTCCACACCGTACATCGGGCCATCCACTACGGCAAGATTCCGCTCGAACTGACCCGGCACGATGCGTCGCTGGCGGCGGTGTCGTCGGCCCTGACCTTGCTGTCCAATGCCGTGATGGCCTGGAACACGCTGCACATGCAGCGCTCGCTGGACGCGATTGAGGCCATCGGTGGGGAGGCCATGCGTGCCGAAGATCTGCGCCAGATTGCCCCGACCCGCCTGGAAGGCATCAACTTGCGCGGCACTTTCGACTTCCCGATTGCACGCTACGCCCATCGGCTGCTGCCGAGTGCGACGAGCTCGCCGGACCCACTGTCGCAGCGGCGCACTGCATAGCCCAACTTTTTTCGGATTGAGACGCACAAGACCTGGCGCGTGTCTCTGACCGATGAAGCCTGCTTGAAATGCTGAAATGCGGCACCGGGCAGTGGCTCAGATCGGCCATCAAGAGACATCGGAACAACGCGGTGGCAATGGCCGTTTCTCAACTCGAACGTGCCGCTAGGCCGCTCGTCTCAAAAAAATCGAGGTAAAGAGAGAAAACTGGCTCAACCCTCCTGACGTAAAACCGCCATTGGCACCTGCTGTCTCGAAATGGCCGCCACAAGCTACTCAACTGATCCTCACGACGACTTTACCCTTGGCGCGCCCCAGGGCCAGGTATTCAAGCACTTCCTTCGTCTACTCGAACGCGAATACCTTATCGATCACCGGACGAATGCGTTCCGATTCGAGGAGTATGCCAATTTCCGAGAGTTGGGCGCCATCTGGGCGCACGAAGAGGAACGGATGGTTTGCCGCGACGAGGTTCTCGCCTCACTGAGCGCGGCCGCGACAGCAAGCGCTTCTTCGCTTGAGCGGCGTGCCGCTAACATTTAGCAACCGGCCAGCCCGCGGAACGCAAATGGCAGCAAGGCCAAGCGGCCCACCGGGAAGACAAAGAAGACCAGTTAGGCGGACTCAGCGGGCGCATCGTAAGCACGCCAAACTAGGATCGTGCCACCCCAACTATGACGATTCACCACGGATCGTCATCCTTTCCGCCGATAGCGATTCTCGATCATCCGGGCCGTGGCGATCAACGGCGGACGAACGTCGGCGATGAATCTTTCCGCCGAGATGGTCCGCGCGGGGGCCGCCGCATTGATGACGACGGGCGGCAGTTCGGACCCAAGCCTGAGGGGCACCGCAATACCGTTGATCTCCTTGTTCCATTCGCCAAAGGACGTGACGCAACCGATCTCGGACAGTTCCGTGAACGCCCGTGCGATGCCCCGCTCGATGACCGGCCACTGGGCTTCGCCCAGCGCCTCCAGCCTCTGCATGACGGCGCGCCGTTCCGCCGCGCCCATCACGGCGATATGCGCCCGCCCGATGGCGGTCGTCCCGAGCGCGAGCCGGCTGCCGACGTCGAGGTTCAGTGTGACGGCGGTCGACTGGCTGCGGCGGCAGTCGATGTAAAGCACCGATAGATCGTCGCGAATTCCAAGCGAGATCATCGTCCGAGTACTGTCGGCGAGTTCCTGGAGAGCAGCATCGCTGGCCGCCCGCAGGTCCAGCCGTGCATGCGCCACGTGTGCCAGCGTCAGCGTGGCAAGGCCGATGCGATAGCGCCCGATGTCAGCAATATGATGAAGAAACCCCAGGGTCGTCAGTGTATAGGTCAGGCGAGTGACGGTGGATTTCGGGAGGCCGCAGCGGTGTGCGATTTCGAGATTACTCAAGCGCTCTTCGCTCGAATGAAAAGCCTGAAGGATGCGAAGTCCCCGTGCCAATGCTTCGACAAAGTTCCGATCCGATCCTTCAGCGATGATCGACGCCACGGCAGGTGCATTGTCCGGCATCATTGCTGCCTCACGTGCCGGCAGCATGCTCACGCCCCCCGTTTTTTCCGGCTTTCTTTTCACGGCGTCTCCTCCCTTTGCTGGTAGCGTTCCCGCATTGCGCGCTTGTCGTACTTGCCCACGCTCGTGCGTGGCAGCGCGTCAACAAAGTGTATCGTCTCGGGGATCGCATATTTCGGGATGCGCCCCTTTTCCGCGTGAAGCGCCAAATGACTGCGCAGCGCATTGGCATCGATCCGGTCTGCGCAGCCGGTGCGAGCCACTACGATCGCCATCGGCCGCTCGCCCCACTTTTCGTCGGGCACGGCAATGACGGCAGCCTCGCGGATGTCAGGGTGCCGGCAGATCAGGTCCTCGACCGTGCCGGACGCAATCCATTCGCCGCCGGTCTTGATGACATCCTTGAGGCGATCCGTGATCTGCAGGTAGCCGCTATCGGTGAGCATGCCAATATCGCCAGTGTGCAGATATCCGCCTCGCCAGAGTTCCTCGGACGCGGCGGCGTTTCCCAGGTACGCCTGCGTCAGCCACGGCGCGCGAAGCACCACCTCGCCCTGTTGTCCGCTGCCGGGCGGCAACGGTTGCATGGAGGCATCGACGATGCGGATTTCCACCAGCGGCAATGCACGGCCGGGCAGGATTCGCGTCGACAGCGTTTCGTCATCGTCTTCCGCCAGCGACGGATCGATGTGCGACGCCGTGATGAACGGGCAGGTTTCCGACATGCCGTAGCCGGCGAACGCGTCGATGCCATGCGCCAGCGCGCGGCTGGCCAGGGCCGCGGAACATCGCGCGCCCCCCACCACGATCTTCCAGCCCGCCAGGCGCGCTGCATCGGCGCCATCAGCCTCCGCGCGGTCCAGCACCATCTGCAGGATCGTCGGCACACAATGGGAAAATGTCACCCCTTCGCGATCCTTCAGCGCCAGCAGTATGTCCGGCGCGTAGCGACCTGGATAGACCTGCTTCACGCCCAGCATCGTCGCCACGTACGGCATGCCCCACGCGTGCACGTGGAACATCGGCGTCATCGGCATGTAGACGTCGCCATTATGCAAGCGGCCCTGGGCCCGGCTGCTGCCGAATGCGGCGCATGTGGCCAGTGTATGCAGCACCAGTTGCCGATGCGTGAACGCCACGCCCTTCGGCATTCCTGTCGTACCGCTCGTATAGAACTGCGTGGCCCGGGCATTTTCATCGAAATCGGGAAACGCGAAGCCGGGATCGCCGGCAGCGAGCAGCGCCTCGTAGCCGCTGGCGTCGGATGCATCGTCGTGGTCGTCCAGCACCACCACGCGCCGCGCGGCGGCCAGCACGTCGGGCATTACCCGAACCGTCTCTAGGAAATCGCGATGGACCAGCAGCACGCGCGGCGCGGCATGCTGCAGCGTGTACTGCAGTTGGTCGATGCCGAGACGGATGTTGGCCGTCATCAGCACCGCCCCCATCATCGGCACGGCGAAGAAACACTCGAGGTAACGATGGCTGTCCCAGTCGAGCACCGCCACCGTGTCGCCGTGGCCCACGCCCAGCTCCTGCAGCCCCGATGCCAGCCTGCCGATGCGGTCGCGCAGCGTGCGATAGGTATAGCGGCTCACGTCGCGATAGACGATGGTCTGTTCGGGGGCCTGGGCCAGCGGTGTGATCAGCAGTTGCTTGATCAGCAGCGAGTAGTCGGCTTGCATCCGTTGTCTCCTTGTTGGCTTGTGTCTGACGGATTGCCCGGTGCTAGGCGCGCGACGGAGGCGGCAGCGCGGCGATGAAGCGTCGCAGCACGTCCGCCAGCGCGGCTGGCTGCTCCAGTTGCGGCCAGTGTCCGGCGCGCGGCACCTTTTTGATGCGCGCATCGCTGAAGCGCATGGCCGTGGCCGCGACCAGATCCTCGGTAATGAACGTGTCGTCGGTCGATACGCACAGAACCGGGCACCGCAGCGCGGACGGCGCCTGACCTGCGGGGTGGCCGCCCGTCCAGGCGCGCAGTTGCGCCAGCGCGTCTTGCCGGGGTGTCGCCAGCGTGCCATCGACGAGGATGTCCAGCGCGCCGGCATTGAGCGCCACGGCCAGCGCGCGCTTGCCCGCAACGATGGCCTCGCGGTCGGTCATCCCCGCCCTGTCGACGAAGCGCGCCATGACAGCCGGCGGCAGCGCATAGCCGGCCAGCGGCGCGGGGGTCACCAGGACAAGCCCGGCCAGCCGGTCGCGCAGGTTCAGTGCGGCCAGTTCCGCCACCTGGGCGCCCATGCTATGGCCAACCATGACCACGGGCGCCTGTGCCACGGCCGCGACCTGTTCGACCTGGCGCACCACATCGGCGGCGTAGCCTTCCAGTTGGCGGTCCGATCCGGCATCGGCCGTGCCCGGAGGCAGGGCCACCGAAACGATGTCCCACCCGTGCGGGGCCGGTTCGTCGATCAGACGACGCCAGACTTGCGGACCATCCAGATAGCCATGCACCAGCACGACGATGCCCTGCGTCACGCCGCCACCTCTTGCATCAGGTGTTCCCGGTACCACTGCAGCGCCGCCGAGCTGGAAGCCTCGAACGACTTGCGGTAGGCATCGAAGTGGCCGCCGCCGATGATGCGCAGCCGCTTGGGTTCCACCGCGCGCTCATAGGCGGCAAGCGCCAGGTCGGTGGGCGTGACGACGTCGTTTTCGGCAACGATCATCAGCAGGGGCTTCGGCCCGATGCGCGGAATCCAGTGGCCCGGCTCGTAGAGCTGCGACAGCCGCGTCGAGCGCAACGTCACGTATTCGCTGGGCTCCACGCCGTCTGGAATCGTGTACGCGTTGTGGTAGTCCATCATCTCCTTCGAGCGATAGACCGCGCGCACCGCGGGGTCCAGGCTGACCACGCGCTGCATCATCGGCGACTCGCCGCGCAGCTGCGCCCGTTCGTCGTCATTGAACAGCGCTTGCTGCGCCGCGCGCGCGTCGGGCGCCACGCGGCGCAGGCTTTGCTCGTAGCCACTGACGATCGGCACTTGCGCCACCACCACGCGGATCCGCGCATCGGTGGCGCCCAGCACCATGGCGTGACCGCCGGCATAGCTGGTGCCCCAGATGCCGATCCGCGCGGCATCGATGCCATCGAGCGATTCCAGGTACGCGATGGTGCGTCGCCAGTCCGCAATCTGCTGCCACGGATCGATATCGCCGCGCACAGCTCCGCCGCTCAGGCCAAAGTTGCGATGATCGTGCACGATGACCGCGAACCCGGCCGCGGCAAAGCGCTCGGCGTACTCGCGCAGCCCACGATACTTGAGGCCGGAAAAGCCATGCGCCATGGTGATGGCCGGGACCGGCCCATCCTGTTTGGCCGGGCGGAAGACCCAGGCATGCAGTTCGACGCCGGCTTCCACCGGGATGTAATGTTCTTCGGGTTGCATCATGTCCTTCCCTTTCATTGGCCGTGGAACGGCACGTCCGGCCTGGGCTGGCCGGCCTCGATCGCCGTGATGGCCGATTGCACGCCGCGCTGTACATCGTCGGTCGCAAGCAGGACGGAAACGTGTTCGATCATGACCTCGTCGGCAGACCGCACGCCGCCGGCGGACCACGCGCCGAGCACGGACTTGGTTACCGCGTGGGCGCGCGTGGGGCCGGAGGCCAGTTGCACGGCGTGGCGCATGGCGGTTTCGGCAAGCGAAGCTTCAGTCACGACCTTGGCGACGATGTTCATCGACAGCGCCTCGGCCGCGGTGATCTCCTCTGACAGCATCACCAGCCGCGCGGCTGCCGCGCGCCCGCAGCGCTCGGCAATTCGCTGGACGCCGCCGGCCAGGGGCGATACGCCCAGCGTGGCCTCGGTGAAGCGGAAGCGGGCCGATTCGCCCGCAATAATCAGGTCGGTATGCAGCGCAAGCTCGAAGCCGCCGCCATAGGCGCGGCCGTTCACCTCGCAGATCGTGGGGATCGGCAGCGATTCGATCGCATTGAGAATGCCATTCGAATAGCCGAAGCGCTCGCGCCGGGCACTGTGCGTCTCGAGGTGGGGCCATTCGCGGAAGTCCCCGCCGAGGCAAAAGTCGGCAAGTTCGCTGCGGAACAGCATGGCGCGCGCACCGGCACGAACCCCATGGCGGATGGCTGCCTCCAGTTCCGCATACAGCGGGCGTGTCAGGCGGTTCTGCGGCGGGCGATTGAGCGTGACGATCGCGACGCCATCGCGGACGGTGTGGCGGATCAGCGGTTCGCTGGAGGCTTGCGTGGATTCGGTCATGGTTCGGCTCCGTCAGACGGTTTCCCAGATTTCGTCGAGCGACGTGCGGTCGGTCAACGCGCTGGCAACGGTGACCACGCGCCAGCCCTTGTCCGTGCGATGGATGTGGAAATGCACGGCGCGGCGTTCGATCTCGCTCTCGTCCGCGCGGCGGCGCGACCAGATCACATCGATCGATCCTGCGTTGTGGTTGTAGCCCTTGACGCTACGGTCCAGCACTACCGTATGGGTGTACTGCTCGGCCTGCAGCGGCGCCTGGTTGGCGCGCAGCAGGCCAATCACCTGGTCTCCGGTGTGCAGGCAGCGGGTCATGTTGACCGAGGCCGCGTGCAGCGGCGCGCCCCAGTATTCGAGGATGGCCTCGGGCGCCTGGTCGGTGTTCGCGCCCATCCGCACCCAGTCGGGCAGGTAGGTATCGAAGAACCAGCTGTTCATCTCGCGGACGGCGGTGCGTTCTGTGCTCATGGCGTCAATGTTCCTCTCGGTGGATCGGTTCGGTCAGTCGAGTTTTGCGCCGGATTCGCGCACCACCTGTTTCCAGATCGGCGCCTCGCGCTGGTACGTGGCCGCGATGTCGGCCGGCCCCTGGAAGCTGGGCGTCCAGCCCAGGTCGCGGATGCGCTTCTGCACATCGGATTTGCGCAGCGCCTTGTCCAGTTCGCTCGCCAGGCGGTCCACCACTGGCGCCGGCGTGCCGGCTGGCGCCGCCACCCCCACCCAGCCGACCGCGCGCAACAGCACGTCGTCGACGCCTGCCTCGGCCAGCGTGGGCACATCGGGCAACGTGGCGAGCCGCACCGGCCCGGTCACCGCGATCGGCTTCAGGCGGCCCGCGGCGATGAACTGCGGCGCCTGCGCGCCAGTGACAAAGGACAGCTGGATATTGCCGGCCACCAGATCGTTGATCATGGGCGATTCGCCGCGATAGGCCACGTGCGCCATGTCGCCGCCGAGCAGGTCGTTGAGGCGGCTGGCGCTGAGGTGGGAAATGGTGCCGACGCCCCACGATCCGTACGACATCTTGCCCTTGTGCGATTGCACGTACTTGCGCAGATCCGCCAGGCTGCCGACGTTGATGCCAGAAGTCACCGTCAGCACCAGCGGCGCCTCGGCAACCTTGGCAACCAGCTTCAGATCCTTCTCCGGCTGGTAGGGCAGCTTCGTGTACAGGAACTGGTTGATCATCAGGTTCGAACTCAGCGCCACCGTCAGCGTGTAGCCGTCGGGCGGCGCCTTGGCGACGGCATCGACGCCGAGGTTGCCGGCCGCGCCCGTCTTGTTGTCGACCACGAAGGGCTGTCCGAGCGCCTGCCCCAGCGGCTGGGCCAGCGTCCGCGCGACGATGTCGATCGCACCGCCGGCCGCGTATGGCGCGACGACCTTTACCGGTTTCGAGGGATATTCCTGCGCGGCGATGCAAAGCGGCGCGAGCGCAAGCAAAGCGCTGCCCACCACGCCGGCCAGCGCCGTGCGCGTCTTGTCATACATGGTTGTCTCCTTGTCGTTTTGGTGTACTGCGAATACTGCGAGAAGCGTTGCTACATCCAGCTGAGTACCTGGCCGCCGTCGACCGGTATGACGGTTCCGGTCATGTACCGGCCCGCGTCGGACGCCAGCAGCAGCATGGCGCCGTCGAGATCGGACGGCTTGCCGAACCGTCGCATGGGAATCCGCTTCAGGATGCCTTGCTCGATGCCGGCGAATTCGGCGTGCATGTCCGTCTCGATATTGCCCGGGGCAATCGCGTTGACGCGTACCCCCTTGCCGGCCAGTTCCAGCGCCATGATCTGCGTGAGGTGAATGAGCGCGGCCTTGGACGCGCCGTAGCTCGACATCTGGCCGCCGGCACGCAGCCCCGACGACGACGCGATATTGACGATGCTGCCCTCGCCGCGCTGCACCATGCGGCGCGCCGCTTCCTGGGCCATCAGGTAGGCGCCCTTCAGGTTGGTATCGAAGACGCGCGAGACGGCCTCGGGCGATTGCTCGACGAAGCGCTCCACGTGAATGACGCCGGCATTGTTGACAAGGATGCCGATGGGCTAGCCGAGGGCCGCTTCGGCCGCTTGCCAGGCTGGCGCGATCGCCGCCGCGTCGGTCACGTCCAGCGTCACGGCGCATGCCCGATGTCCCGCCGCGCGCATGTCGGCAACGACGGCATCGAGCCGGTCGGCGCGTCGTGCCGCCAGCGCTACAGCTGCGCCGGTGCCCGCGAGCATGCGCGCCGTATGGAGCCCAATGCCGCTGGAAGCGCCGGAGATGAAGGCGGCGCGGCCTTGAAGATCGAATAGGGATGCCTGAGCGTTCATGGAGACGACTTCCTGGCCGTCGCCCCTGATATTCCGGAAATCGGACCACGCCGGCGACGGTGAGGAGAGTCTAGGGCGCACCGCACCGCACGCCAACGGCGCGTTCCGCTGTGCGGTCTTGCGTTGCGGTTCGCGCCGTCAGCGGGGGATATAGCTCACTTCGCCGGCGTCACAGGCGGCGCCTCTTTCGTGACCACTTGGGTGCCAGTTCCGAGGCATTGCGCCACCGTCTTGCCTGGCCGTATGCGGCGTAGCTGCCGGACGAATAGCGATTCAACCGACTTCAGCCGAACCGGCGGCCAGTCGCCAAGCTGGTATTCAAGTGGCGCCTGCAACACCTGGGCGATCTCCTCGCCCGGATGTGTTGTCGGACGAATGCGTTGGGGTAAAGAACGCGCGCACTGAATGCCGTCGTTGCTCGGGACGCTACTGAGGTCAAGGCTGACCAAGTCCGTCCGACTGACGGGCCGGTATCTGTGCCTATTCACCAATGAGAGCCAGCGACTGTTGTCGAATGATTTCGGGCCATTTGGTTGTGCGACGTTGACCGTCTCAGAAGGGTCGGCGCCATTCGAACAGCACAGTTCGAACGCTTAACGTGCGCAAATTTCCGAATCTTGAGACGAGCCCAAACAGTCCGGCCGCAGGTTTGTTTTGATGACATGCGGCTCCAGCGGAGCTGTCCCGGAAAGTCGGTTGTTGGGTAAAGACGCTGCCGAGGGAAGGTGCAATGAGATCGCCGGAAGCGAAGAAAGGTGCAGGAGCCGGTACGCTGTGGCACCGAGTGCGGCGATCTGCGGTGGGGCTGCCGCAACGTCGGCAAGGTGAGGACGCACGGGACGCGAGGCAGGGTGCGCGGTGGCGGAAGCCGGGGTTCATCGTCGCAGCATTGCCACTAGCGTTGCTGTTCGCCTACGGCTTTGCCCGCCTCATGCTTGAAGTGGTTTTTCCGCTCGCGAAGACACGTCACTGACGGGCAGGCCGAGGCTACCAGTCTCAGAGGCCCAATTTCATGAGATCGCAGCCGGGCATCCAGACGATACTGCGCTCCCGCTCACCCTGTTCCGCTGCACTGGCTGCAACCGGTTTTTCGACATGGCGGAATTGGCCCATCCCCTGCAATCACTTCCGCTTTCGTTTGCTGTCGGTTCCATGCATGGACCCATGCGGCGACCACGCGGAGAGCCGGCCACAGGACCCGTAAGAAGTCGGTGTTACTATCTTTCGTTCAGATCAGGCCCCCCTTGCCGATACCCGCCTCGGACGCCCGTTCGAATTTCCACCCAGCACCTTCGTTCGAAGGAACAGGCAGTGACCCGATCACACCCCCCCGCGCGTTTCGATGCCCCCGGAGATGAATATTATCGACGTATCGTGGATGCCATTCATGACCATGGCTGGTCGGAACAGGACAATTTTCTTCCACCGGATTTGACGCTCGCGCTGGCGTTGGAATGTGCAGCGCTTGCTGCGGCCGCGACGCTCACAATGGCGCGTGTCGGCCATGGCGCGGCGGGTTCGCTTCAGCGCGATGTGCGCGGCGACCGGATTCAGTGGTTGGAGGCGGGCCAGTCCGAAGCCCGCGACCGGTATCTGGCGATCATGGAAGTGTTGCGTATTGCGTTGAATCGCGGGCTCTTTCTGGGACTCGAAGAATACGAAAGCCACTTCGCATACTACGCCCCGGGCGCTTCGTATCTGCGACACCGCGATCAATTTCGCGATGACGATAGCCGCACGGTGTCCGTCATCATCTATCTGAATGCGGACTGGCTGCCTGAGCACGGCGGTGCATTGCGGCTACATCCAGAGGGCTTGAGCACGCAGGACATCTCGCCAGTCGGCAGCCGGATCGCAGTGTTTCTATCCGCCGACATGCTGCACGAAGTATTGCCTGCGACGCGCGACCGCATGTCGCTCACGGGATGGTTTAGACGCCGCTCATGATCTAACAGGCCGTTCCGGGAGCCTGATCGTTTCGGCGCTTAACGCCGGTCGCGCAAATTCAATGAATTGGCATACAGGAAATAATTTTCGACAAGGGCAGAGAATCATGAATGGCCATTCTTGGCGGCTCATTCCGGCAGGTAACTGCTGGTCTGCCGTCGACGAAGGTCCCAGTCCGGCCAATCTGCGTTAATCGAGCTCGCTCATGACGGACATTCGAATGTCAGCTTCAACATGGATATCGGACGGACCAATACCTCGTGATCGCGCAAGAGGCGATGTCGCATTTGGCATGACTTAAACCTTCGGCAGCGATGATTTTCGGCCACGCCGGCGCGGCTTTGGCTCAACCCCCACACGCCAATCCCGTTTGAGCACGAGCGACGTCAAAAGCTCCGCAGTCTCTTCAAACGCCGGATCATCCTGCGGTACGTACAACCATTTTCCAAGTACAGGATGCGGCCGCAAAGCCGGCACTTCCTCAATGAGGGCCGGGTGTCGCTCTTGCGATGTGCACACCAGCAAGCCGTTCCATGGCTCGTCGCGATCGGCCGCAACCAGGCATAGGAGGCCGTCGATATATGCGGCATCGCAGCCAAACATAGGCTTGCGGATGTACGTGGCATCTCGCTCGAATGCCTCGAAGATCCATACGAGCGAATTGCGGATGGTAGATGGCATCTGGTTGAGTCCGCGACAGACCAAAGCGAAGATGTGCGTCGAAGCCTTACTTGATTGCGGGAGAGCTTGTCCAATGCTCTTGCGGTGTGTCGGGCCACGTCGAACCGAGCGACTGCAGCGCGATCCACGTCTCGACGAGCTTGCCACCCTCCGTCCGGTAGGACTGCATGCCCGCTCGAGTCACCGGCTTGCCAGTTTTTTGGTCAGTCCACTTGAATGCAAACCGGAACCAGGCACGGTTGCCTCCGAATGAGTGATCATAGACAACAACACGGATGCCAGGTCGCTCCTCTTGAACCTTGGCAATTTCCGCAGCGTAGGCCTCACGCGTCACCGTTCGATCACCGAGTTCGTCGTGCCGAATATAGTGCGGCCCAACGCAGTCAGGGACCAGATCGAATTCGCCCTCATGCCATACACGCTCCCAGCGGTCGAACAGATCGCGCATGACGGTATCTTCAGACCTCAAGTGACTCCTTTTGGTATTTGGCTCAGAAAAGAATGATCAATTGCCATCTGCCCAGATGGCTGCGCCCCCCAAACCGACCGGCGTTGGGTTCTACGGTCGACGATTGCCGCCTTGCCTGAAAGCTGTGTCCCTTTTGACACGCCTATCCCGGTCGCCATTTCGCGCTGCGTCCTGCTTCAAAAAATCTTCGGCCGTTCGACCCGGTGTGTCCTCGAACGTCGCATCCAGCACTGACAATTCCGTCATACGATCGAGTCGAAACACTCGGAACCCATCACGCATCTCACACCAAGCCGCGAGCAACCAGACGGGGCCATAGAAGGCCATGATCAGTGGCCGAACTACGCGCACCGTAGACTGGCCATCGATGTCCTGATAAGCAAACCGTATCTTGTTTTGGTCGCGAATAGCGTGCCGCAGCGCCGCCTGATCGATCGAAATACTCTCACGCGCGTGATCGTCTGGCGCCCATAGCCTCGCGAGATCAAGGTGATGACGCAGTTGTTTTGGCAGTACAACCCCGACCTTCTCCATGACTGATGTCGCCGCTTTTGCGAGCTCAGGATCTGCCCAAGATTGAGCGGGTAAGAGAGCAGCGTCACCGCTGCT
>NZ_JFJV02000245.1:0-4144 GCF_000611145.1 Cupriavidus sp. SK-3
ACGAGGGCAGGCATCAAACAATCCTTAACAAGAGCAGTCCTTCGGGTCCGCTGGCTGGTTGACCGTTTCAGGCTGAACAGAGTCACTCGCTTTTGGCGGCCGCGGTGACTGCGCCGAGCATGATCGTACATCCAACCGCCAGCGACTCATACGACCGACGTACCGGCGGGACCAGTCACTCGATTTTCCGTGCCTCAGACTTTCACCAATTCTCAAATTTTCGGCATTTTTTTGGATTGTGGTGTTGGCGTGCGACCAAATTGGCCCAGAGCCTCCAGCTCTTCGAAGGTGTACGACCCCGGAATATGCTTCTTGCCCCACTGAACAAACGCGTTCAGTATTTCACCCAGGTCCTGGCCTTTGTCCGTGAGCGCATAGGCATACCGCGCGGGGCGCTCCTGGTACGCTTCACGCGTCACGATTCCCGCTTCCTCAAGGCGGCGCAGGCGATCGGCCAGGATGTTCGTCGGTATCCCTTCGGGGGAGGCCGCAAATTCCCCGTAGGTGCGCTTGCCTTCGCGCATATCACGCACGATCAGCAGCGACCACTTGTCGCCAACGACATCTAGCGAGCTGGCCACTGGGCAAACGGACCGCCGCGCAACCTCCGCCGCACTTTTCCTCGATTTCATAGCCATTTTCCTTGCTACAAGAAGTCACTTGCATTTTGCAAGTATTATGCTACAGTTCAATTTACTTGCAAAATGCAAGTGACTATTTAAGGATAACAGTCGTGAATGAATCACTGTTGACCGGCCCGATCACCCCGCGTCTTCTGCGAATGGCGTGGCCAATTCTTGTGGTCCTTGCGGTGCAAACGCTCGTTGGTGTCGCAGAGACCTATTTCGTCGGATTCTTGGGGACCGACGCCATTACAGGGGTCGCACTGGTCTTCCCCCTGCTGATGCTGATGACCATGATGTCCAACGGTGGCCTGGGCGGCGGCGTCTCTTCGGCCATAGCCCGAGCCATGGGTGCGGGCCGACGCAATGACGCAGACGCCCTCGTCTGGCATGCCGTGGTGGTAGCCATCGCATTTGGAGCGCTATTTACCGCCGCCGCAGCACTTGGTGGACCGGCGCTGTATAGGGCGCTGGGAGGAAAGGGGCCGGCGCTGGCCGCTGCGCTTGAGTACTCCAACCTCGTGTTTGGCGCAGCAATACCCATCTGGATCGCAAACCTGCTTGCATCGGCGTTGCGCGGGGCTGGCAATGTCAAAGTGCCAGCAACACTGACGGCCGTCGGCGCCGCCCTCACGCTTGCGCTGTCACCGCCTCTGATCCTTGGATGGGGGCCCATTCCTCGCCTGGGCATCGCGGGGGCTGGTTACGCCATGATTGTTTACTACCTGGTCGCAACTATTGCGTTCGTCATATTCATGCTGACCCCGCGCTCACCGGTTCGCCTGCGAATCGTACGGATCGAGTGGCGTTTGATGAAAGCGATTTTGGGTGTAGGACTACTTTCCGCCGTGGGTACTCTGCTAACAAACGCAACGGTGGTCGTATGTACTGGGCTCGTTGGCAAGTTCGGTGTGAGCGCGATCGCCGGCTACGGCATGGCATCACGCCTCGATTACCTGCTCATCCCACTGTTGTTCGCCGTGGGAACTGCGACTGTGACGATGGTTGGGGTAAACGTCGGTGCAGGAAAAATTGAGCGCGCCCGCCATATCGCTTGGACTGCCGCCACTCTCTCTGCGGCAGTAACGGGCCTGATCGGCATCGCTGCCGCGCTGGTACCCGAGCTCTGGATGGGACTCTTCAGCAATGACGCCCAAGTGATAGAAGCCGGAGCGAGCTATCTCCGGCGCGCAGGGCCGATGTACGTCTTCTTTGGACTCGGCATGTCGCTGTACTTCGCCAGCCAAGGGGCCGGTAAAGTCCTCTGGCCAGTCGTCGCCAGCCTGACACGTCTGCTTGTGGCCACGCTGGGAGGTTGGTATCTCCTTGCTGAAGCCAACGGTGCCGTCACAGAACTCTACTGGGTGATGGCAGGAACACTCGGGATCTTCGGCGCCATCAATGCCATCGCTTTCGCCAAGGGGGATCCGTTTGGGCAAAAGAAGTCTGAACTAGCCAGACACCTGACCCGCCGTGCAGACGCCAATTCCAACCCTGTTTCTCCCCTGTCAGTACGTTAACTCTCGACCCCTATCAAAGGAGATCATCATGAAACTTTCAAAATTTCTTAGCCCTTTCGTCGCGTTCACTGTGGGCGCCGCAGCTTTTACCGCATCGGCAGGTGAGGCCACCGAGCTTCGCATACAGAGAGCAGGTCAGTCCATCTACGTGAAAGACTATCCCGGTGCGGAGCCGGCAATGGTCATGGTTCATGGCTTTCCAGACAACCATCGAATTTATGACGAGTTGGCGCCCATCCTTTCCGAGCGCGGCCAACGTGTCATCACGTTTGACTTCCTCGGCTTTGGAGATTCGGAAAAATCAGGCACCTTCCAGTATTCATTTGACCAGCAGGAATCCGATCTTGCTGCGGTCGCCGACGCATTGCACCTGAAGTCCTTCATTCCAGTGGCACATGACGCAGGTGGCCCGGCGGTGATCAACTACGCACGCAAGCACCAAGACCGTGTCAGCGCGATCGTCTTGCTCAACACCTACTACACCGATACGCCGACCCTGAAGCTGCCGCAGTTGATCCGACTGAGCTCTACCGGATGGCTCAAGCCCGCCGCCGAAGCAGTCATGAGCAGCACGACTCTACGGAACTGGCTGTTGAGCTACCAGGCCAACCAATTCGTGGCCGATGCGCCTGAAAAAATCCGAGCAAAAGTCAAGAGCAGTCTGCTACCGATGATCGAAGAAAACTTCGAAAAACTCGATTCGATCCGTGGATTTAACTTGATGACCGGAGACCTGAACAAGAACGTTGAGGAGAACCGCAAAGCAGTGGACCAACTGGCAAGCCTCGAAATGCCCGTGACCCTGATTTGGGGTAAAGGCGATCCGTTCCTAAATGTCGGTGTTGCCAAAGACCTAGCCAAACAGTTCAAGCACGCCGAACTTCACCTTCTGCCTCTTAACCACTGGCCTCAAGTTGATGACCCGAAAGCAGTCGCCGACATTCTTTCGCCTGTGGCAGCGGTCAGCCATTGAACCCAGACGAATTTAGCCCATCAGATTGGAGTTTAAAAATGTCCAAGCCACTCGTTGCTTTCGTCACAGGGGTTTCCTCAGGGATTGGCCGAGCCACAGCGAAGCAATTCGCCGACCGCGAGCATATCGTCTTTGGCTCTGTACCGCAGGTCTACGCGAACCAGACAAAGATTCCTTCCAGCGCCCTATATGGGCCTCTACTCGGCGACTAAACACTCCATCGAAGGTCCCGCTCGGGCCCCTTTCGCCGCTCGCCATCCTGGGGTCTTCGACGACCCCATGACACACCGGCAACATCGCGTGAAGCGCTGATCAATGCGTGAGAGATTGCGGACGATAGTGATTTATTTTCGGACTCCTGTTGCTATCAAAACTGGATAAGCTGGATTGACCCTTTTTGGTGCCGCCGCTTTCCGGGAGGATCCGAGAAGAATTCAGGATGCTCGGACGCGAACTCACAGTCATTCAGCGTGCGCGGGTCAAGAAATAGCCAGCCAAATGCGTCGCAAGCGCAGGAAGCCTTGTGCTCCGGGCGCCGTCGGGTAGTTCGTGGAAATGGGGACGGCTCTCCGCGTCAGCCTTCGATTTGGTCTCCGACATCGGCGTGCTCGCGACCACTGAAGTCAACAACTTCTATGATATTAAAGATCCGACGGGCGATCAGGCCAATACGCTTCCCCTGCAGGGAGAGGCATTGGCGCGAGTGGTCGCTTCCTGGCAAGGATATTCATGGGACCATGCCGGCACGCACTTAGCCGCACGCGGCAAGCTGAACTCGCTCGCCAAACTCATGTCAATGCTACCTAACAGGCTGCTGAAATACCGGCAGCGGATGTCCGCGCGACGACTAGTACAACATCCCGTAAATAGCTTGAATAATTAATTGCCTCGGATATCATGGCGGGATGAGTCGAGGCCGCCATGCAACGCCAGTGAAGTTGGCGAAGAAAGAAAGACAGGAACTGTTATCGCTGATCGAGCGCAAGACGGCGCCGCCGCGAGATGTGATGCGCGCGCGAATCGCGTTG
>NZ_JFJV02000246.1:0-43044 GCF_000611145.1 Cupriavidus sp. SK-3
AGCGCGAGACCAAGCAGCACGATGGCGCTCATATGGTCGCGCACCAGCGGCACATTGCCAAAGAGATAGCCGCCGACCAGCAGCGAGATCACCCACACCGCCGCACCGGCGCCAGCCGCCAGCACAAAGCGCACTACCGGCATGTCGGACACGCCCGCGACAAAGGGCGCGAAGGTACGCACCACAGCGACGAAGGGCGACAGCAGCAGGGCCAGGCCGCCATGCCGCCGACAGAAGGCCTGCGTCTTGCGCAGTGCGTCCTGGTTGATCCAGCGGTAGCCGCCGGCAAACACGCGCGTCCCGATGCTTTTGCCGATGGCATAGTTCAGCAGGCTGCCAGTGACCGCGGCGATCAGCAGCAACGGCAGGAGCACCCACAGCCTCAACGCCCCCGAGGCGCAGAACGCGCCGCAGATAAACAGCAGCGGATCGCCCGGCAGGAAGAACAGCGGCAACAGGCCTATCTCGCAGAACACGATGGCGAACAGGATGCCGTAGACCAGGAGGCCATACTGCGCGATGGCGGGACCGAGATACTGATCGAAATGCAGCAGCAACGGCAATATTTGCGTTGAATTCATGCTCGCCCCGACTCTCAAAGCTGTGCTTACAGTGTAGGCGTGGGCTGGCCGGCGGGTAGCCCGTCCGGGCGGCGCTACATCGGCAAGCGAATTCGCCTGCGCCGGCCCGGTCCTTTCCCTCGCGCCCGCATCTGCGTAATATCCGCTCAACCAACCCTTGGAAATGCCATGTCAAGCTCGCAAGCCACCGCCAGGATCGGCCCGGCCGACGCCAACTACCTCGTTCACCTCCAGGCTGGCAGCCACGCACTCGTCGGCGACGAATCCGCCGGGCTGGGCGGCACCGACCAGGGTCCGCCGCCCTTCGCCTTCGTGCTATCCGGGCTGGTATCGTGCACGGCCATCACGCTGAAGATGTATATGCAGCGCAAACAATGGCCCGTGGCGGACGTGGAAGTCACCGCCGTCTTCCAGGGCAAGGACGAGGCGCGCTTCATCCGGCGTGAAGTCCGGGTGAGCGGCGCAGAACTGGGCGAGGCCGAACGCAAGCGGCTCGCCGAGATCTGCGAGCGTACGCCGGTGACGCTGTTCCTGAAGGCGGCATCGCGGATCGAGACCACCCTCCTCTGAGGGCCGAAAGGAGCGGCCGCACGGGCCGCCCCCTCGCTGCCTAGCCGGCCGCAGTCTCCGCCTCGTGCGTCCGCACCATCACCTCCGAGTGCAGCGTCCGGTGCACCGGGCATTTATCCGCAATCTCCAGCAACGCGGCGCGCTGGGCCTCGTCCAGCGGACCGCGCATGGTGATCTCCCGTTCGATCCAGTCGATCTTGCCTTCGGTGGTCGAGCACTCCGCGCAATCGGCCGCGTGGATCTTCTCGTGGCGCAGGGACACGGCCACGTGTTCGAGCGGGAAGCCCTTGCGCTCCGCGTACATGCGCATCGTCATGGCCGTGCACGCGCCAAGCGCGGCCAGCAGCAGGTCGTAAGGCGCCGGCCCGCCATTAAGCCCGCCGAAAGATACCGGCTCGTCGGCAAGCAGGTGATGCGGCCCGGCGGTGATGCGCTGCTGGTACTTGCCGGCGTGGCTTTCCTCCACGCGCACCAGCCCCTCTTCTGCCACGGCGGCCGGCACCTCTTCCACCTTGATATCCAGGTAGCGCTGGCTCCACGCGGCAATCGTGTTGGCCACGTAGACGGCATCTTCCTTGCGCGTCAGCAGGTGATCGGCGCGATCCAGCGAGACAAAGCTCTTGGGATGCTTCGCGGCGATGAAGATCTGCGTGGCGTTGTCGATGCCAACCGTATCGTCCTGCGGCGCGTGCATGACCAGCAAGGCCTTGCGCAGCCTGGCCACGCCGTCGAGCAGTTTCTGCTCGGCCACATCCTCGATGAACTGCCGCTTGATCCTGAACGGGCGCCCGGCGAGACTGACCTCGGCCTCGCCGTCGGCTTCGATGCGCGCAGCCTGGTCCTTGAACAGGCCGACGACATGGCTGGGATCGCTTGGCGCGGCAATGGCGACAACCGCCTTGGCCTCGGGGATGCCGAGCGCGGCGCTGAGAATGGCCGCGCCGCCCAGGCTATGGCCGATCAGCAGGGCTGGCGCGCGGTGATGTTGCCGGAGATAGGCCGCCGCCGCCAGCAGGTCGGCCACATTGGACGAGAAATTGGTATTGGCGAAGTCGCCGCCGCTGCCGCCAAGACCGGTGAAATCGAAGCGCAGGACAGCGATGCCGTGTGCGGTCAGCGCCTGCGCGATGCGCGTCGCCGCCAGCACGTCCTTGCCGCATGTGAAGCAATGGGCGAACAAGGCAAAGGTCCGGACCGGGCCAACGGGCAAGTCCAGCCGCGCGGAGAGTTGCTGGCCGTCACTTCCCGGGAACTGCAGGCGCTGTGCTTCCATTGATGTCCTCATGCATGACGCAAGCTGTATGAGGTTCCCACTCTAGCCAAGTTTGCCGCCGGGTGCCACTGGCGCCGCATGACCGTCGGCGCACAACGCACAACAGCCTTGTGGAGGCTTGCCAGCGTCCGGCTTTCCGATGTACAAAATGCAATGCGCCCCGCGCGGGGTGGGCAGATCGATCGGATCTCCTGCTCGCCTCCCTCAGGCACGCGCCTTGTCCCTGCCCTTCAACGCACTGCGCAGGTAGTCGGCCAGCGCCACCACATTGCCTGGCGTGGCGGGCTCGCGTTTCCATACCAGGCCAACATCCATCGACGGTACCTTGTCGGCAATCGCGCGCCGCACGATCCGCTGCCCTTCGAGCGACCAAGGCCGGTAAACCAGATCGGACAGGATAGCGATGCCGCGCCCGGCCGCGACCAGGCTGCGCACCGCCTCGATCGAGCAGCTCTGGTAGCGCACCTGCGGCGCCAGGCCATATTGCCCCCAGTACTTGCCGACGGTGGCGATATGCTCGTCCATGTCGAGCAGGATGTAGTCGTGCCTTGCCACGTCCGCCAGGCCGATGCGGTCCGCCATCATCAGCGGATGTTCGGGATGGCCCCATAGCTGCCGCGGCGAGCGCAGCAGCGTTTCGCAAGCGACGTGGTCGAGACCGGGCAGGTTCGAGACCAGCAGCAAGGCAATATCGATCTCGCCGGCCAGGACGCCGCGTTCGATGTCATGCCGCTCCCGCTCGAGCACTTCCAGCCGGAGCCCGGGAAACTTTCGCTCGATCGACGCCAGCAAGCCGGGCAGCACATAGGCCGTGATGGTCTCTGTCACACCCACGCGCACCGTGCCGGCGATCTCCACCGGGGCCACGCTCACGGCTTCCACCGCGTCCAGCACGGCATCCTCGATCTGCTGCGCATGCCGGAGAAAGCGCGTGCCGGCGTCGGTCAGGCGGACGCCGCCGGCATGGCGCGTGAACAACTGAGCGCCCACCGCTTCCTCCAGCGCCTTCAAGGATGCCGTCATCGACGACTGCGACACATGGCAGCGAAGTGCGGCACGCGACACCTGCCCGGTCTCCGCGATGGCCACGAAATGCTGCATTTGCTTCAAAGTCGGGATCATCGATTTTTACGATATTACTGTGTCGAAATTATGAATTAGAAATACCTCCACATGCTAGCTAGCATCCGGTCAGGAGACAAGATGCGGTGACACCCATGACAAAGGAAGACAAGCGCGGCTACTGCACGTTGTGCCGCTCACGATGCGGCACGGTGAACGTGGTGGCGAATGATGCGCTGATCGAAGTCCGCCCCGACACCTCGCACCCCACGGGCAAGGCGATGTGCATGAAGGGCAAATCGGCGCCGGAACTGGTCCACAGCGCGGACCGCCTCCTTTATCCGATGCGGCGGACCAACCCCAAGACCGATGCGGATCCCGGCTGGCAACGCATTTCGTGGGAAGAGGCCTTGTCCGAAGTGGCGCGGCGGATGCTCCAGGCCCGGCACGACGGCGGCGCCGAGTCAGTTGCGTTTGCCGTCACCACGCCGAGCGGCACGCCGCTGTCCGACAGCATCGACTGGATCGAGCGGTTTATCCGGCTATTCGGCAGCCCCAACACCTGCTACGCCACGGAAATCTGCAACTGGCACAAGGACTACGCGCACGCTTTCACTTTCGGCTGCGGCATGCCGACCGCGGACTACCGCAATGCCAACCTCATCGTGCTGTGGGGCCATAACCCGACCAACACCTGGCTGGCGCAGGCCGAGGCGATTGGCGCCGGCAGGGCCTCCGGCGCCAAGCTGCTGGTGGTGGACCCCAGGGAAACGGCGCTGGCCGGCCAGGCGGATCAATGGCTGCGCGTGCGGCCGGGAACGGATGCCGTGCTCGCCATGGCAATCGCCAACCTGCTGATCGAGGCGAATGCGTTCGATCTCGCCTTCGTGCGCCAATGGACCAACGGCCCCTTGCTGGTCCGCAACGACAACGGGCGCTTGCTGCGGGGCCGCGACGTGGGGCTCGCCGATGGCGAGGCCTGCCTGGTTTGGGATGCCTGCGCCGGACAAGTCCGGCCGTCATCGGCGCTGGCCGGGCGGGATTTCGAGCAGGTCGCGCTGCGGGGGACGTTCGAAGTGGGCAATGCCAACAGGCCGGGTCCCCCCACCCTCGCCTGCCGGCCCGCCTTCGACCTGTACGCAAGCGAATGCGCCCGCTATCCGGCGGACGTTGCCGCGGCACTCACCTGGGTGGCGGAGGCGGAGATCCGCCACGCGGCCAGCCTGTTCGGCGCGGCTGAGCGCGTGGCCTATCACGCGTGGTCCGGCGTCGGCCAGCATGACAATGCGACCCAGACGGACCGGGCGATTGCCTGCCTCTACGCCTTGACAGGCAGCTTCGACAAGCAGGGCGGCAATCGCATTTATCAAAAGCCGCCGTACAACCCCGTCAGCAGCTTCAACCTCTTGCCGCCGGAGCAAAAATGCAAGGCGCTGGGCTATGCGGCGAGGCCGCTCGGCCCGCCTGCGCAAGGATGGGTCACGGCGCGCGACCTGTATCGGGCCATCCTGCACGCGCAACCTTACGCCGTGCGCACCCTGGTCGCCTTTGGCACCAATCCCCTGCTGTCGCAGGCAGACGTGGAAGACGGCGCGCGCGCCCTGCGCAGCCTGGACTTCTACGTGCATTGCGACCTGTTCGAGACACCCAGCGCCCGCTACGCCGATGTCTTGCTGCCGGTCAACACACCGTGGGAACGAGAAGGCCTGCGCATCGGCTTCGAGATCTCCGCCGAGGCCGAACAACTGGTGCAGTTGCGCCAGCGCATGGTGTCGCCGCGCGGCGAATCGCGCGCGGACAACGACATCGTGTTCGACCTGGCTGTGCGGCTGGGCATGTCGGAGGCCTTCTTCGGCGGCAGCCTGGAAGCGGGGTGGAATCATATGCTGGCCCCGTGCGGCCTGACGGTGGGCAAGTTGCGCGAGCAGCCGGAAGGCATCCGCGTGCCGGTCGCCGACGTGGAACGCAAGTATGCGGGCAGGCCACGCGATCGTGCCTTCAATACGCCGACCGGGCTGGTGGAGCTGTATGCCGAGCAGCTCCTGCGCCACGGCTATCCGCCCTTGCCACGCCCGGACCAGTCTCTTGTGGATGCGGGGGACGCTTCGGGCGACGCCTTCCCGTTCGTGCTGACCTCGGCCAAGAGCGGCTACTACTGCCACAGCCAGCATCGCGGCCTGCCCTCGCTCAGGCGCCGTGCGCTCCAGCCCGAAGCGGAGATCCCCGCCGCGCTGGCAGCCGCGCGCGGCATAGTCAGCGGCGATGCGATCCGGGTGAGCACAGCCGTCGGCAGCGCAAGGTTCATCGCCAAGGTCAGGGAAGGCCTGCATCCGCGCGTGGTGGTCGGCGAGTTTGGCTGGTGGCAGCGCTGCGATGCACTTGCGCAACCCGCGCTGGCTGTCTCGGGACAGGGCAACAGCAACTACAACGGCCTGATCGCCGCTGACAGCATCGACCCCGTCAGCGGCTCCGTGCCGCTGCGCGGCTACCGCTGCAACGTGGAGCGCGATCCCGGCGTCGATGTGGGGCGGCGCAGGTGGGACGGCTATCGCGCCTTCCGCGTCGCCAGCCTGGTGAAGGAAGCCCGCGAGGTCACGTCGGTATTTCTGGAACCCGCCGATGGCGGCGGCCTGCCGGACTTCCAGCCCGGCCAGCATGTGACGATCCGGCTGACGGTGCCACCCGCCGGCGAGGAGATCGTGCGCTCGTATTCGCTCACCGGCCCGGCCCTCGTGCCGGACCGGCGCGGCTACTCCATCTCCGTGCGCCGCGCGGTGGGCGTGTCGGAAACCGGCGAGACCGTATTCGGGCGCGCCTCCTCGCATATCAACCTGTGCCTTGCGGCCGGCGATACGGTCTGGCTGCGGGCGCCGTCCGGCACCTTTGTCATGCCGCTGCATACCGGGCGGCCGCTGGTGCTGCTGGCCGGCGGGATCGGCATCACGCCGTTCGTCTGCCTGCTCGAATCGCTGGCCAGCCTCGCCGATCCGCCGAAGATCCTGCTCCTTTACGCGAACCAGAACAGCCTTGCCCATGCATTCCGGTCGCGCATCCGGGCACTACGGCAAACCCTCCGGGGGCTGGAAGTCGTCGACTTCTACGACCGTCCGGCGGAATGCGACGTGCCCGGGGTCGACTACGACATAGCCGGACGCGTCAGCGCCGACCATGTCCCGGCACGCCTGCTTGCCCGGCGTCCCCTGGTCTATATGTGCGGCCCCGCGCCGATGATGAGCGCTTTCGCCGATGCGCTGGCTGCCCGCGGCGTGCCCCGCTCCGACATCCTCCGGGAAGTGTTCCGCTCCCCCGAACGGACGGTGGCCGGAACCGGCCAGCAGTTCAACGTGGTGTTCGCCAGGTCCGGCATGTCCAGCACCTGGCGCTCGGCGGACGGGCCTTTGCTGGGCTTCGCCGAAAGACTCGGCCTGGCATTGCCCAGCGGGTGCCGGGTCGGCCAGTGCGAAAGCTGCGCGGTACCCATCGTGTCGGGCCGCATCCGGCACCTGCACGGCGAGGATCCCGACGATGCCGGCGTGTGCCTGGCGTGCCAGGCCGTTCCGGCCAGCGACATCGTGCTGAATGCGTGATCGCGATCGCCGGCGCCTGCCTTATTCCAACCCCCACCCAAGCCACTATGTTGATACTGGACTCCGACACCACCCGTGCCCTGCTGCCGTTCGAGAATCTCGTGCCCGCGCTGCGCGCGGCGTTTATCCGGGGCTGCGAAGTCCCGCAGCGCCACAGCCATGCCATTGATGCGGACGGAACCATGCTGCTGATGCCCTCCTGGCGGGCCGGCGGCTACCTTGGCGTGAAGACCGTGACGATCTACCCCGGCAACACGGCGAAAGGCCTGCCGGGCTTGTACTCGACCTACCTGCTGCACGACGCGCGCACCGGCAAGCCGCTGGCCATGATCGACGGCAACGAGATCACGTCCAGGCGCACCGCCGCCGCGTCGGCGATGGCGGCCTCGTACCTGAGCCGCAAGGATGCGTCGTCGATGCTGGTGCTCGGCTCAGGCCGGGTCGCCAGCCTGCTGCCCCATGCCTATCGCGCCGTCAGGCCGATCGGGCGCGTTGCCGTCTGGGATATCCATGCGCGGCAAGGCGAAGCGCTGGTGGCACGGCTGCAGGCCGACGGTTTCGACGCGCGCTTTGTCCCGACGATCGCCGCCGCCTGCGAAGACGCCGACATCGTGACCGCCGCCACGCTCTCCACCGCGCCCCTCGTGCATCGCGCGTTCCTCCGGCCCGGCACCCACCTGGACCTGATCGGCGGCTTCACGCCAGCCATGCGCGAGGCCGACGACGGTTGCTTCGATGCGGCTTCCGTCTTCGTCGACACGGGCGAGGCCGTGCTCAAGGCCGGCGACCTGCTGCACCCGATCGAGGCCGGCGTGCTCGACGCGGCCGACATCCGGGCCACGCTCGCGGACTTGTGCCAGCGGCGCCATCCCGGCCGCGTGGACGACGCGGAAATCACCGTCTTCAAGGCTGTCGGCACCGCGCTGGAAGATCTCGCGGCGGCCGTCATGGCCTATGAAGGATTCAAGGGCTCGCAAGGCGCCACGCCGAGCGCAGAAGCCATGTCAATGTAAGGAGACAGCAATGAAAAGCACCCCCCTATCGCTGGACGCGGCGGACCATCCGGGCCGCGGCGGACTCGAACGGCTGGCCGTCAAGGTCACCGACTGGTCCGAGCGCTGGTTCCCCGATTCCTATATCTTCGCCGCCATCGCGGTGATCGTCGTGGCGATCGGCGCGATGGCGGCCGGCGCGCCGGCGCAAAGCGTGGCGCAAGCATTTGGCGACGGCTTCTGGAGCCTGATCCCGTTCACCATGCAGATGGCGGTAGTGGCCATCTCCGGGTATGTGGTGGCGGCTTCGCCGCCTGCTTCGCTGCTGATCCGGCGGCTCGCCGCCCTGCCCAGGACGGCGCGGGGCGCCATCGCCTTCGTCGCGCTGGTGAGCCTGCTGACTTCCCTGCTCAACTGGGCCATCAGCCTGATCCTGAGCGGACTGCTGGTGCGGGCCATCGCAAGGCGCAGCGGCCTGCGCGTGGACTACCGCGCGGCCAGCGCGGCGGCCTACCTGGGGATGGGGGCCACCTGGGCGCTGGGCCTGAGTTCTTCCGCCGCGCAGTTGCAGGCCAATCCCGCCAGCCTGCCCAAATCCCTGCTCGATATCACCGGCGTGATCCCTTTCTCCCAGACCATCTTCCTGTGGCAGTCGATGGCGATGACGGCGGTGCTGATCGTTGCGTCATTGCTGGTGGCATATTTCTCCGCACCGGCGGGAGACCGCGCGCGTACTGCGCAGGACATGGGCGTAGACCTCGATGACGCCGGCGATGGCATCGGCCGTCCCACGCGTCCCGGCGAATGGCTGGAGTACAGCCCCTTGCTGACCTTGCTGATCGTGGCGCTGGGCGCGGGATGGCTGGTCCGCGAGTTCACCACCAAGGATCCTGTCCTCGCGATCTCCAATCTCAACACCTACAACTTCCTGTTCCTCATGCTGGGAATGCTGTTGAACTGGCGGCCCAAGCGCTTCCTGCGCGCCGTGGCCAAATCGGTGCCCTCCACCGCCGGCGTGCTGATCCAGTTTCCGCTATATGGCGGCATCGCATTCATCCTTACCAAGGCTGCGGGCATAGACGGCACGACCCTTTCCCACCACCTGGCGTCGGCCTTTGTCTCGGTCGCCACCAGGGAATCGTTTTCCGCCGTGATGGGCGTGTACTCCGCCGTGCTCGGCTTCTTCGTGCCGTCGGGCGGCGGCAAATGGGTCATCGAAGCGCCCTACGTGATGCAGGCGGCAAACGCGCTGCAGGTCCACCTGGGCTGGGCGGTGCAGGTGTATAACGCCGCAGAGGCGCTGCCCAACCTGATCAACCCGTTCTGGATGCTGCCGCTGCTGGGCGTGCTGGGGATCCGGGCCAAGGACGTGGTGGGCTTTACCTTCACCCAGTTGCTGGTTCACACGCCGCTTGTGCTGTTCATGCTCTGGGCATTTGCTTCGACGCTGCCTTACCGCCCGCCCATGATGCCTTGATGCGTACGGGCTCCGCCAAGCCGCGGGAGCCGGGGGCGGCCCCTGTGCAACCGGATACTCCGGTGCCTCCGGCGCATTGCCCGGTTGAGTCTGGCCATCGGGGAGTCCATGCTTCGCGATGGCGTCTGGCGGCGCTGGCGCCATCGCGCCCGGCGCCCCTGGGTTCAGCCCGGTTGCGGCTTGCGATGGCCATCCCGGTTTAAGATGGCGGTTTCCGGCCGGCCTTGCCGGCCCGGACTTCACCCCCACCACTCTGCAAACTGACACATGAAGAAAATTGCCCTGCTACTTGCCGCCCTGGGAATGGCCTCCGTCGCCCACGCAGCCGCTCCGGCCGTGGAAACCCTGCCGTCCGGCATGTCCATCGAGCAGATCGTCAAGGGCACCGGCGCCACGCCGAAGGCGTCGGACACGGTAAAGGTGCACTACCGCGGCACGCTGACCGACGGCACCGAGTTCGATAGCTCGTACAAGCGCGGCCAGCCGATCTCGTTCCCGCTGAACCGCGTCATCCCCTGCTGGACCGAAGGTGTGCAGAAGATGCAGGTCGGCGGCAAGGCCAAGCTGGTCTGCCCGGGCCCGACCGCCTATGGCGCGCGCGGCGTGCCGGGGACGATCCCGCCGAATGCCACGCTGAACTTTGAAGTGGAGTTGCTCGGCATCGGCAACTGACGCAGGGCGGTTCCACCGTTTGACCAGGCCCCGGCAAGCCCGCCGGGGCGCTGACGAACTGACGATTGCGAGCGAGTCGCCCGAGAAGAGCGTGAAGAGGCCGGGATGTGACCATCGCCAGCACATGCTGCCGGATGAGCCAGGCGATTCATCGCTGTCGGACCGGGTTCGAGCCACTCGATCCGATCATGGCGAGGACGAACTCGACCAGCAGCTATCTGACGCAGCAATTCGCGGCGATCAACAACGCATCCGGCAAAAACGGACTTCGCGGCAGCGTGGCAACCCTATTCGTTTCCGCCACCGGGCGCCATGGAGCGACGCTTCCGCGTCACCACAAGGGGTGCCTGGGTATTGCCGTCGGACGTCACGCGTGGCGTGCGCGGACCAACCCCCGGCATGCGCGGCCCGCTGCCTGGCGCACGCGCGCCGCCACCACCACCGCCGCCGCCGGGCGGCCGCGTGCCGGTGTCCAGCTGGATGGTCGATATGGCTCGCTTGTAGATGGTCTGCATGCCGCCAGGCGTGCTCAGCATCACCACGAAGGCGTCGAATGACTCGATCGAGCCGACGAGCCGGATGCCGCTGACCAGGTACACCTGCACACGCTTGCGCTCTTTGCGCGTTGTGTTCAGGAAGGAGTTTTGCGGGTTGGTATCGTCGAGCTGCATGTGAATTCAAAAATGGGGCAGGCGAAGCGCTGCGGGAAACTTGGGCTACTGCGGCGTTGCCTGGCCGGCGCCGGCGCACCACATCGGTGCTTGCACGCACATGCGCCATGTGCCGCGCACGCCGGAATGGCGCCGCGCCATCCTGGCCTGCATTAGCCATTCTAGCGCAAGCCGATCAGTCCCCCTGAAACCGATACGCTGCCCGCGCGGCGGCAGGGGCAAATCCGTATTGCGAATCGTTACCTGTTTGTCTATGCTTCGCTGTCACATATGACTAAGCGGAGGCTTTCCATGCAGCGTATTTGCCTGTTCCTGCTCGCTGGCGTGTTCTCAACGGGAGCAATCGCTGGTGCCAAGTGCGCCGCCCATCCCAAGGCCGAATGGATGAAGGAAGCCGACGCCAGGGCCAGGATCGAAGCGCAGGGCTACACCATCAAGAAGTTCAAGGTGGACGGAAACTGCTACGAGATCTACGGCACGACGAAGGAAGGCAAGAAGGCCGAGATCTACTATGACACCAAGACCCTCGATGTCGTGAAATCGGAAATCGAGAAGTAACGGCAGTCTCGGACGGGCACGCCATGATGACCGGCGCTGCGTCGATTCGCGTTTGGGATATTGCCGTGCGCCTGACGCACTGGAGCGTGGCTGCGCTTGTGCTGCGGGACTTGGTCGAGGACTCCGGCGGCCCGTCACACCGCGCCGTCGGCTATGTTGCCGCCGGACTGGTGCTGTTCCGGATCCTGTGGGGTTTCATCGGCAGCGAGCCTGCCAGGTTTTCCGCGTGGCTGCCCACGCCCTCCCGCCTCCTGGCCTACCTCAAGGCACTGATTGCACACCGCCCGCCCCGGTATCTGAGCCACACGCCGCTCGGCGCGATGATGATGATCACCATGTGGGCCATCATCATCGCGCTCGCCGTGACGGGCTGGATGTCGAGGCTGGACGCCTTCTGGGGCGAGGATGGACCGAAGGACGTGCATGAGTTGCTGGCGGACGCCCTGATGGTGCTGATCGTCATACACCTCATTGCCGCCGTCGCGATGAGCATGGCTCACAAGGAGAATCTCATCGCCGCCATGCTGACCGGAAACAAGCGGCGCGATGGCGGCACTTGAAGGTGCCGCGGCAGCATGCGAGCATTGTCCCGATACGGGTCTCCCGCCAGCCATTGCGATTCGGCTTAGCCAGCACCAATGCGCGGCTTCCAGGAGAGCGGCAATTCTGCCAGCCTCCTGTCTGCGCGCGCCGACAACGCATATATCACACAGTGATACAAATTGGAGTTTCCTCGGGCTTGTCACGAGAACGTTCAAGCTGGTAGCATCCCGCAACTAGTTGCTTCGTATCAGCAGTGGGTGCTGACACGCGGCATCAACAAAGTGCCAGAGCTGCCCGGCAGCCTCATCGAGCACTGACCGGAGACTGTTTCATGCTTACCCACGTCTATCTCCGTTCGGCGTCCCAAGTCGACATCGAGCCGATGACTTCGTTGCTGGCAAGATGCGGCCTCGCCACGGAGGACGTAACGGAGATTCTCGACAGCTTTCAGATTGCGCTTTGCGACGGTCGTATCGTTGGCTGTGCTGCAGCGGAGCGCCGTGGACACTCAATTATCATCCGGTCCGTGGCAGTGGAGTCCGGCTATCGAGATAGGGGTGTCGCGAGCCGCCTCGTAGAAAAGCTTCTCGTGCGCGCCCGCGGCACTGAACTCCGACATGCTTTTCTCTTGTCCGCATCGGCTCCCGCCTATTTCGCGCGCTGGGGTTTCTGCCACATCCCTTTCGATAAAGCGCCGTCAGAAGTCCAGGCCTCACGGGAGTTCCGCAATGCTGCACAAAGCTCAGCGCTATGCATGCACTGTGAGCTCAAGTAGGCATGCGAAGCGCGCCTGACGCGTGAACGCCCTTGCCTCGCTTAATGGCCCTGTAAGCGCTTGCCGCCAGAAGAAATCCAGTGCACGTTCGTGCACAAAAAGACCCACGTCACCGGAAACTGGTGACACGGTGGCAGCAGGACTCTATCGCCAGCCCATGCAGAATGAATAATTCTTAATCTGAGAATTAAACAGATTTTTCCAGCTTATCTCTTGGCCATTGTGACCCTCACCACCCATGGCATGGCAGGTGGTCGGCAAGTCGCCATGACACAGCGTTAAGGTTAACCCGCGCCCCACTGATATCCGTCTTTCTCGGCACTCACCTGACTCCAAATTGTCATCTAGGTCCAGTTAAATACGCGAGCGGTTATTTGCAGCGCCATCGGCGAGTTCACCGCCGCTACCGGCCAGCAAGACTCTGGCATGTTTGCCAAAACAAAAAATGAACGCCCGTTCGCGAGATACCGCCAAGCGAAACGAGGCATAGCAATATTTCAAGGTCAATATGCATCAAGCTCTCGCTTCTCCCATGGCCACGAACGACGCGTCGCTACCCGGCGCTGGCAGTGGGAGAAGGACTCGCTGGACCGTCTCGGCCGGCATCAAGGCCCTGCGCCAGGAAGCGGCAAGCCTGCGAGCAACTGCTCAGGCAAGGATGACCCTGGCCGGCACTTGTGTTGCGCTCTGTGAACCTGGCGACTTGCTCCAGCGGGCCGCGATTCTCGACAGGGGCGCTGACGTTCTGGCGCTGACCGACTGGAGCTGAGTCAGTTCGCTTTCTTTGTCGTCGCCCGGGCAGTAAGCGATGGTGCCGCGAGGCCATACCACGCGCTCATCTGCATACCCTTGATGCCGCGTTCGGTGAAGGTCGCGGCCTCGGGGAACAATCGAAGACGCCTCTCCGCAGCGACCGCGATAGCGCGGACTTTTCCACCTCGGATGTATGGGACGGCCCCGGTGTCGAACATATATGAGAGCTGTCCGGCCATGACATCAGAGATGGCTGGGCCACTACCTTTGTAGGGCACGTGGATGACGTCGATGCCGGCAATGGACTTGAACAGTTCACCTGCCAAGTGAGCCGATGCTCCAATGCCGCCCGAACCATAGGAGAGCTTTCCTGGTTTTGCTTTGGCAGCATTGACGATGTCTTTCGGCGACTTGAATGGCGATACCGCAGGCACAAGCAGAATGCTGGGGATGGCAGCCACGGACGCGACCGTGGTGAAATCCTTGATGGGTTCGAAGCCCGTCCTCTTACATAGGTGGGCACTCGCCGCGTTGGTCGAGCTAGTTGCCAGGTACAACGTGTATCCGCAGGTCACGCTGCGACCCGACGTGGACCTTTCCGCTTCATTGTGCAAACGTTAAAGAATCGGCGACGCCAGAAGGCGATGCTGCAAACGCTGCTACATCGGTGGGGCGGGCCCGACGCCCACTACCTCGCCCTTGCAGTCTCCCGGCCACGCGTGCTATGGTGCGGCTTCCAGGAGAACGAGGCGCCCCCCGCCATAGCAGGTCGGGCGCTTCTACCGAAGGCGTACCCCTGAAACGCTCAGGTGCAGAAGACTGGAAACCGATAAAACTGGAGAGCGCCGGACCGGACCACCAAGCGTGGCGCGGCATGCGGCCGCCGAAGGGGCAAGCCGGCACCCGTGGTGGGTGCGGCGAATCTCTCAGGCAAAAGGACAGTGGGGGCAGACAGGCCAGATTGCCTGTCTGCCCCTTTTTGCTGTCCGGAGCCTGAAGAATGAAAGTCATCGTGATGGGAGCCGGCGTGATCGGCGTCGCTTCTGCGTGGTACCTGGCCAAGGCCGGGCATGAAGTGGTGGTGCTGGAGCGCAACGCGGGCGCCGCCCGGGAAACCAGTTTTGGCAACGGCGGCCAGATCTCGGTCAGCCATGCCGAGCCGTGGGCCAACCCGGCCGCTCCGCTGAAGATGCTGCGCTGGCTGGGCCGGGAGGATGCGCCCCTGCTGTTCCGCCTGCGCGCCGACCCGGCGCAATGGTCGTGGGGCCTGAAGTTCCTGCGCGAGTGCACGGCTAAGCGCTCCACCCACAATATGATCCAGTTGCTCAACCTAGGCACATACAGCCGCGCCAGCCTGCAGGCCCTGCGCGAGGAAACCGGCATCGAGTACGACCACCTGACGCGCGGCATCCTGCATTTCTACACCAGCCAGAAGGAGTTCGACGCGGCCATCGAGCCGGCGCGCATCATGCGCGAACTGGGCTGCGAGCGCCGCGTGATCGGGCCGGACGAAGTCGTACGCCTGGAACCGGCGCTGTCCAATATCGCGCCGCGCCTGGCTGGCGCCACCTATACCAGCGAGGACGAATCCGGCGACGTGCACCGCTTCACCACCGAGCTGGCGGCCAAGTGCGAGGCGCTTGGTGTGCGTTTCCGCTACGGCGTGCGTGTGCAGCGCCTGCACGCCGATGGCGGCAGGATGCGCGGCGTGGAGATCGCCGATGAAACCGGCGGCTACCAGATCGAAAGCGCCGATGCCTATGTGCTTGCGCTGGGCAGCTTCAGCCCGATGCTGGCGCGCCCGCTGGGGGTGAAGCTGGATATCTATCCGGCCAAGGGCTACTCGGTGACGCTGCCGGTACTCGACCCCGCGCGCGCGCCCAGCGTGAGCCTGACCGATGACGAGTACAAGCTGGTGTTCTCGCGCTTTGGCGACCGCCTGCGCGTGGCAGGCACCGCCGAGCTCAACGGCTATGCGATGGACCTGAACCCGGTGCGCTGCGACGCCATCGTCAAACGGACGCTGGACGTGTTCCCAGGCATGAGCCGTCCCGAGCTGGCGCGCTTCTGGACGGGCCTGCGCCCCGCCACGCCGGGCAACGTGCCGTATATCGGTGCCAGCGGGATCGACGGCCTCTACCTCAACACCGGCCACGGCACGCTGGGCTGGACGCACGGCTGCGGCTCGGGCCGCGCCATTGCCGACATCATCAGCGGTTATGTGCCGGAAGTGGACTTTGCCTTCAGTGGCGAGCTGCCGGCGCACAAGGGTCCACGCGCGCTTGCCATGGCGGCAAACCCCGCCAGCGCAACGGCCCACTGAGCGCGAACTGCGGCGCGCATTACCGCGCCCTGCGCCCGGCCATCTGCGCCGGGCGCTTTGCCTTTACCATGTGCGTCCACGACTCCGCAGGCTCCCCATGAAGCTTAACCAGTTGCGCGCCCTGGCCGCCATCGCCGACACCGGCAGCATCCAGGAAGCCTCGCGCCTCCTTCACCTGACGCAGCCCGCGCTGAGCAAGGCCATCAAGGAACTGGAGAGCAGCGTCGGCGCCACCTTGTTCGTGCGTTCCAGCAAGGGCGTGCGGCTCACCCCCCATGGCCAGCGGCTGGTCACGCATGCCCGGCTGATCAGCGAGAACGTGCGGCGCGCGCGGGAGGACCTGGAAGACATGATGGGCAGCGTGGTCAGCGAGATCACGGTTGGCGTCACGCCGGTCACGGCGGTGATGCGGCCGATGGCGGCCTGCCTGAGTACCTTCCGGCGCGAGTTTCCCAACGCCCGCCTGCGCGTGCAGGAGATGCGGCCGACGCAGTTGCTGGAGCACCTGCGCGAGGGCACCATGGACTTTGCGGTGACGTCCCAACTGCTGCCGGCGGACCGCGGATTGGATTGCACCCAGGCCTGCCGCCTGCCGACCATCATTGCCGCGCGGCGCGGGCATCCGCTGCGCGCGGCCCGGTCGGTGCGCGTGCTGCAGCAGGCTGACTGGCTGGTGCTGGACCCGCTCTCCGACACCAGCTCGCCTTTTCATCAATTGTTCGCGGGCAATGACCTGGCGCCTCCCGCGCGGGTAATCGAGTGCACCTCCATGGGGCTGGCGCTGGAACTATGCTGGAAGGCGGATACCCTGATCCTGCTTTCCAGCGAATCGCGCGGCAGCAAGTTCGTTACGGACAATATGGACTTCATCGAGGTGGAAGAGCCGGTGCCCGAGCGCACCATCTCCCTGGTCACGCGCGACCGGCACGTACTGACCTGGGCCGCGGCTCGCCTGCACGATGCCATGCTGGAAGCGCTTTCCGGCGACTCCCCGGCACCGGGCGGCGCGGCCGCCCCCTGAACTGGCCTGCGCCTGCGCCGTTGCATGGACGCGCGGCCGCCGACTTACGCGGCACCCCTCCCCCCCCGCTTTGAGCATCGCCCGCCATTCCCGATGGCTGGCGCCCATGCCCGCTTGTTCCCGCCTATTCCCGCCTATTCCCGATCCTCATACCCATGAAAAAAAGCGAAGTGCTTATCCGGCGCCTCGCTCTTACCATGCCAGCACACCAGTAGAGACGGCGCCGCGCGGCAGCCGTCCCGAGCCAATCCCACCCGAGGAGGAAAGCATGACCCACGCGCCTACCGCGCTATCCAGCCCCGCCGGCACGGCATCCACCGCCGCCCCCACCGCGGCCCGCCCGCATTCGCGCCGCGCCATCGTCGCCGCCGCGATCGGAAACGGGCTGGAGATCTACGACTTCACCGTCTACAGCTTCTTCGCCGCCACCATCGGAAAGCTGTTCTTTCCGTCGAGCAGCCCGCTGGCTTCGCTGTTGCTGTCCTTTGCCACGTTTGGCGCCGGTTTTGTGATGCGTCCGCTCGGCGCGGTGCTGATCGGTAGCCTGGCTGACCGGCGCGGGCGCAAGACCGCGCTCACGCTGACCATTGCGCTGATGACCGCGGGCACGGCGCTGATCGCGTTCACGCCGACCCACGCCAGCATCGGCGTGACAGCGACCGTGCTGGTCGTGCTCGGCCGCTTGCTGCAAGGCTTGTCGGCGGGCGGCGAGGTCGGCGCGGCATCGGCCTTGCTGCTGGAGTCGGCAAGCAAGCGCAACCGCTGCTTCCTCGTGAGCTGGCAGGCCGCCACCCAAGGCGGCGCCGCGCTGCTTGGCGCGCTGACCGGCGCCGCGGTATCGGCCCTGCTCAGCCCGGAAGCCATGCATGACTGGGGCTGGCGCCTGCCGTTCCTGCTGGGCCTGCTGATCGCGCCCGTGGGCATGTATATCCGCCGCCATCTGCAGGAAACGCATGAAGGCGGGCAGCACGGCGGCATCGGCGCGGTGTTCCGCGAGCATGGCCGCACGCTGCTGCTGGGCATGCTGCTGATGACCGGCTCCACCTCGTCGATGTACATCATGGTGTTCTACATGCCCACCTACCTGGTGAACACGCTGCACATGCCGCCCGTCACCGCGTTCCTGGCGGCGTGCATGGCCGGCCTCGCCATGCTGGTGGTGGCGCCCTTGTTCGGCCTGCTGGCCGACCGGCTGCCGCGCCGCAAGCCCCTGCTGTTTGCCGGCGGGCTGGCATCGCTGGCCCTGGTGTATCCCAACTTCATGCTGCTTTCGTCGGGGCCGGCCCTGCCGATCACCATGGCGCTGATCGGCGGCGCCGTGGCGCTGATGTCGGTCGGCAGCGGCGCGGGCGCCGCGCTGATGATGGAGGCGCTGCCGCGCCACCATCGCGCCACCGGCATGTCGGTGATGTACAGCCTTGGCGTGACCGTGTTCGGCGGCTTCGCCCCGCTGATCGTCACCTGGCTGATCGCCGCTACCGGCAGCAGCATGGCGCCGGCCTGGTACCTGCTTGCCTCGGCGTGCATCAGCCTGAGCGCGCTGGCGCTGTTCCCCAGCCACCCGGGCCGCGACTGACGCGCGCCAGGATCGTCTTTCCCCCTTTCCCTATTCCGCAGCACTATCCAGGATCGCACTGTCATGACCCAGACCCCAGGCAATGTCCCGTCCGCCCTGAACGAATCCGCCGCGCGCTTCGCCGAACTGCGCCACCGCATCCACGCGCATCCCGAGCTTGGAGCCGACGTGCCGTGCACCGCCGGGATGGCCGCTGCCCTGCTGCGCGAGTGGGGCTATGCCGTGCACACCGTCGGCGGCCACGGGCTGGTGGCGCAATTGAAGGTGGGCAACGGCACGCGCAGCATCGGTATCCGTGCCGACATGGACGCGCTGCCGTTGCAGGAGCGCACCGGCCTGCCCTATGCCAGCCAGGTGGCCGGCCGCATGCACGCCTGCGGCCACGACGGCCACACCGCCACGCTGCTGGCGGCCGCCGAGTACCTGGCCGCCACGCGCAACTTCGACGGCACGCTCAACCTGATCTTCCAGCCGGATGAGGAAGGCATGACCGGCGCGCTCGCCATGATGAACGACGGCCTGTTCGAGCGTTTCCCCTGCGATGCGATCTACGCCTTCCACAATGCGCCCGGCCTGCCGGTGGGCATGGCGGTGGTACAGAGCGGCCCGATGGGTGGCTCGTCGGACCGCGCCACGATCACCTTCCGCGGCAAAGGCGGCCATGGCGCCATGCCCCACCGCGCCGCCGATCCCACGCTGGCGCTGGCCTCTACCGTGGTGGCGCTGCAAAGCATCGTGGCGCGCAATGTGGCGCCGGTCGATGCCGCCGTGATCAGCGTGGGACAGATGGAAGCCGGCAGCACCTACAACATCATCCCGGAGACCGCAACGCTGAAGCTGAGCGTGCGCGCCACCGTGGCAGAGGTGCGAGACCTGCTGGAGACCCGCATCCGCGAGGTGGTGACGCATCAGGCCGCCTCGTGCGGCGTGACGGTAGACATCGCCTATGAGCGCCTGGCGCCCGCGATCTGCAATACCGCGGAAGAAACCGCCATCGCACGGCAGGCCGTGGCCAGCGTGCTGGGCAGCGACAAGGTCATCCAGGTGCCGCCGTCTATGCAGATGGGCAGTGAGGATTTCGCGTGGATGCTGGAGAAGATGCCGGGCTGCTACTTCGCGCTGGGCAATGGCACCGGCGAATGGGTCGGCTGCTCGATTCACAACGACGGCTACGACTTCAACGACCAGTTGATTCCGCTTGGCGCGGCGTGTTGGGTGGCGCTGGCCGAAGGCCATCTGCACGCCTGAGAGTGCGACATGGCCGGCGTGCTGCCTGCAGGTGGGTACGCCGATCCAGGGGGCACTAGCGAAATCGTGAGCGAGAACGACATCATTGCGCTGCAGCTTATGGGCATGCAAGGCGACCCCGCACCAAGGGACACGCCCCAGTACGCACGGATAACAACTCACCGACTCGCTTTGCCAGCAGAGCGAACGTACCTTGATCCCGATGTTCCGCGCCTACTTTGGTTTCACGACATTGTGCAGCATGACATCGGGGCGCGTGCCCCGGAGGGCTATGTGGCATTGCCGCCAACCCGTTGGGATTGGATACGGGCCAAACTCCCATAGCGAACGAAGGCGCGCCATGCTGGAAATATCCACTGGCTTCGCTTCCCGTGGCTCCCAGCTAAACCACCCCCTCCCCCCGTGCGGAGAGAGAAGGTAGTAGCCGTCATTGCAGACGGCGTTGGCGCACCTGACGGCTTCGTCCGAGGCCCTACACGTCGATCGCCGTATCCGACTTGACCTTCTTGCGCAGTTCGAACTTCTGGATCTTGCCCGTCGAGGTCTTGGGCAGCGGCCCGAAGTACACCGCCTTTGGCACCTTGAAGCCCGCCAGCAAGGTGCGGCAGTGCGCGATCAGGTCCTCCGCGGTGGCGCTGGCGCCGTCCTTGAGTTCGACAAACGCGCAGGGCGTCTCGCCCCATTTCGCGTCCGGCTGGGCCACCACCGCGACCGCCAGCACGGCGGGATGGCGGTAGAGCGCGTCCTCCACCTCCACGCTGGAGATGTTCTCGCCGCCGGAGATGATGATGTCCTTGCTGCGATCCTTGATCTTGACGTAGCCGTCCGGCGTGCACACGCCCAGGTCGCCGGTATGGAACCAGCCGCCGGCGAAGGCCTCGCGGGTGGCCTTTTCGTTCTTCAGGTAGCCCTTCATGCAGATATTGCCGCGGAACATGATCTCGCCGATCTCCTCGCCGTCGGCGGCGACCGGTTGCATCGAATCCGGATCCAGCACCGCCACCTCGGCCTGCAGGTGGTAGCGCACGCCCTGCCGTGCCTTCTTGGTGGCGCGCTCCTCCTGGGACAAGCCAGCCCAGTCGTCCTGCTCGGCGCACACCGCGGCCGGGCCGTAGGTCTCGGTCAGGCCATAGACATGGGTCAGCTCGAAGCCCATTTCCTCCATCTGCGCCAGCACCGCGGCCGGCGGCGGCGCGCCCGCCACCATGCCGCGCACCGGGCCGCGCAGCCCTTCGCGCCAGGCCGGCGGGGCGTTGACCAGCGCGGTATGCACGATGGGCGCGGCGCAGTAGTGGGTCACGCCTTCGTCGCGCATCAGGTCGAATACCAGCTTGGGCTCGAACTTGCGCAGGCACACATTGACCCCGGCGCGCGCCGCGATGGTCCACGGGAAGCACCAGCCGTTGCAGTGGAACATCGGCAGCGTCCAGAGGTACACCGCGTGCTTGGGCAGGTCCCACTCAAGGATGTTGGAGATGGCGTTGATGGCCGCGCCACGATGGTGGTAGACCACGCCCTTGGGGTCCCCGGTGGTGCCCGAGGTGTAGTTGAGCGCGATCGCATCCCACTCGTCGGCGGGCATCTGCCAGTCGAATGCGGGATCGCCGGAGGCCAGCAGGCTTTCGTAGTCGGTCTCGCCGAAGGGCTGCGCGTCCTGCGGGCCCAGTGCGTCCACCACGGCGACTACCTTCAGCCCCGGGATCTCGTTGGCGATCTGCCGCGCCAGGTCGGCAAACTCGGTGTCGGCCAGCAGCACCCTGGCCTCGCCATGGCGCAACATGAAGATCAGGTTGGCGGCATCCAGCCGGATATTCAGCGCATTGAGCACCGCCCCGGCCATCGGCACGCCGAAATGCGCCTCCACCATGGCGGGCGTGTTGGGCAGCAAGGCGGCAACGGTATCGCCCTTGCCCACGCCCAGATTCGCCAGCGCGCTGGCCAGACGCCGCGCGCGCGCGTAGGTCTCGCGCCAGTTCTGGCGCACCGGGCCGTGCACGATGGCCAGGCGATCGCCATAGACTTCGGCGGCGCGCACCAGGTAGTCGACCGGTGTCAGGGGAACGTGGTTGGCCGGGTTCTTGCCCAGGCCGGTATCGAAATCGCTTGGCATTGCTGTAGTCTCCGCATGCGCCGGCGGGGCCGGTTCCCTTCCACAGGATGAACCACGCGCTGCCGGTCGCTGTTACTTTTCGCTGTGCAAGGCTATCATCGCACACGACGAAGCTCTGTCGTCCGGATGACAATGCCCGCGCCGGGCCAAGCCGAAATCATGTCCAGCCCGCCATCAGCCACACCCCAAGCGCTCACACCCCCCTCTGCAGCCGCCACACAGCCGCCAGCATCCCCGCAGTGCACCGGCCATGCCGCCCTGCTCTCGGAACATGAATGGTTCGCCGCGCTCGCGCCCGGCCATCAGGCACTGGCGGCGCGGCAACTGGTCGTGCAGGACTTTGCCGCGGGCGCCTTCGTGGCGCATCGCGGCGAGCCTTCGCGCTACTGGATCGGGGTGGAGCGTGGCCTGATCAAGCTCGCGGTCTACACGCAGGACGGGCGCGGCTGCACCTTCTCGGGCGTGCCGGCGGGCGGCTGGTGCGGAGAAGGCAGCGTGATCAAGCGCGAAGCACGGAGATACGATGTGATCGCCATCCGCGACTCGCGCGTGGCGCTGGTGCCGGACACCGTATTCCACACCTTGCTGGCCGAGAGCCTGCCTTTTGCCAGCTTCGTGGTGCGCCAGCTCAACGAACGCATGGGCCAGTTCATCGCCACCGTGCAAAACGAGCGCCTGCTGAGCGTCGATGCGCGCGTGGCGCAAGCGGTGGCCCAGTTGTTCCATCCCGCGCTGTATCCGCGTACCAGCGAGGTGCTGGAGCTATCCCAGGAGGAGATTGGCCTGCTGACCGGACTTTCCCGCCAGCGGGTCAACCAGGCACTGCGGCGGTTGGCGTCGGAGGGCATGGTGGACCTGTCGTACCAGAGCATCCGGGTGACGGATCTTGAGCGCCTGCGTCACTTTGGCTTGTCCGAACTGTAGCCAATGTCGCCAACGAGGCCGATGAATCCTTCCTTTGCCATCCCGGAAGCCACTGGCCTTGCGAACCCGTACAATGCGAGTTCGGCTTCGCGCCCCGCGCGTGGCCTGCCAGCCGGACCCTCCTGAACTTCGCATGGCCCTCGTCAGCAGAACCGATCTGCGCCTGTCCCGCTTGCGCTTTCCCTTCGCGGTGCGCGTCGACGCCCTGCGAGGCAGCGCGCGGCTGCGCGACGCCAACGCGCGGCGCGAGGTGTGGCCGGGGAATCCGTTCGTGGTCCCTGCCTTCTCATATTTCGATTGCGATTTGCTGCCGGCACCCGGGCGCAGCGCGGTGATCGCGCTGCGCGCGGTGCCGGACGACGCCTGCCCGCGCATGACGCTGGCCGCCACGCCGGGCGGCACATACCCCAGCCAGAAATACTGGTCGCGCGCCCTCGCCCGCGAGATGTTCGAACACCCCCGGCTGGCCTGGAATGCAGCACTGGTGGCCGAGCGCTGGCAGGCCACGCCGCGCCTGGTACGCGCACGCCTGTTCGCGGAAGGCGAATCGCTGCGCACCCTGCTGCGCGAGCAGCGGGTAGCGCATACGATCTACCTGCTCGCGATGGACAAGGACGCACCCCCCGAGTGGCTGGCCAGGCAAGTGGGACTGGCGGGCGTTGCTGCGTTAAGGGCCGCCTGCGCCAACACGCTAGGCCCCTCCGCCCTGAGCTTGCTGGCGGACAGAAACAGCCAGGCTGCCCCTGCCGGACTGCGTCCGGCATTCACGCTGGCGGCCTGAAGGACCGCGTCCGGTTTCACCTCATTGCGGCCTTCACGTCGCTTGTAAAAAACCTGCGGCGTTTGTAAAAAGCACTGGCTTGCCTGCGGTCCATAGTGCCCGGCATGTGCGGGGCCGTGAACATCGTGCCCTTGCCCGACTGGTGGCGGCAAAAGAACAGCAAGGCCCGGGAGACGCGCAAACCGTTGCCAGCCGGTCCGTTGCGAGGCGCACGCGATCTTGGGTGCCTGGCAAGTGGCATGGATACCCGCAGCGTGGCACGCGCCTTGCACCCCTCCATTAACGCGGCATTCCGCCGCGCCATGGAGAGCACAATGGGACAGCAACAGCAACCCGGCCAAGGCCAGCAAGACCAAAGCAAGCAACAGCAGCAATCCGGTCAACAAGGCGGCCAGTCCGGCAGCCAGGACCAGAAGGGCGGCCAGCAGCAACAGCAGGACCGTGGTCAGGGCCAGCAAGGCGGCCAGCACGACAAGCAAGGACAACAGGGCCAAAAGGCCGACCAGGCTGGGCAGCAAAACCAGCAAGGCCAGAAAAGCGGCCAGCAAGGCCAGCGTTAATCACTTACCGGCATGACGAATTGGCTCGCGGCGGTAATCAAGGCCGCCGGCCGGCGCCGCCTCCGCGTGCTTGGCTGGAGGCGGCTTTTTGTTTGAGTCGGATCGAGGAATGGCAGCAGGCTGGCGGGCGACGCCATGGATCATGCTGACGCCTTACCCCAGCGGCGGCTTACCTTGCTGCCGCAAACCAGCGCCGGATGGTCCTTGTCAGGCGGCTTCCCGGGTAACGGCCCTCGCACCGTTTTCCTCGCTGGCCTTGCGCGCCTCCAGCAAATCCAGCGCCACGTCGACGATCATGTCTTCCTGCCCGCCCACCATGCGCCGGCGCCCGAGCTCGACCAGCACGTCGACCGTCTTCAGGCCATATCTGCTCGCCGCGGCCTCGCTGTGGCGCAGGAAACTGGAATACACGCCGGCATAGCCCAGCGCCAGCGTTTCGCGATCGACCCGCACCGGCCGGTCCTGCAGCGGACGCACGATGTCGTCGGCGGCATCCATCAGCTTGTAGAGGTCGCAGCCGTGGTTCCATCCCATGCGCTCCGCTGCCGCGACAAAGACCTCCAGCGGCGCATTGCCGGCGCCGGCTCCCATGCCGGCAAGGCTGGCGTCGATGCGGTCGCAGCCCTCCTCCACCGCCACGATGCTGTTGGCCACGCCCAGGCTCAGGTTGTGGTGGGCGTGCATGCCGGTCCGGGTTTCCGGCTTCAGCACGTCCTTGAAGGCGCGGAAGCGGTCGCGGACATCGTTCATGGTCAGCGCGCCGCCCGAGTCCACCACGTAGCAGCAGGTGGCGCCGTAGCTCTCCATCAGCTTTGCCTGCGCCGCGAGGTGCTGGGGCGTGGTCATGTGGCTCATCATCAGGAAGCCGACCGCCTCCATGCCCAGGTGGCGGGCGTACTCGATATGCTGCCGCGAGACGTCCGCCTCGGTGCAATGCGTGGCCACGCGGACGATGCGCGCGCCGGCGCCATAGGCGGCCTTGAGATCATGGACGGTGCCGATGCCGGGCAGCAGCAAGGTGGCGACCTTGGCATGGCTGACCACGCTGGCCACCGCTTCGATCCATTCCAGGTCCGTATGGGCGCCGAAGCCATAGTTGAAGCTGGACCCCTGCAGGCCATCGCCATGCGCCACTTCGATGGAGTCGACCCTGGCCGCATCGAGGGCCCTGGCGATCCGGACGGCTTGTTCGATGCTGTACTGGTGACGGACGGCGTGGCTGCCGTCGCGCAGCGTCACGTCGGAGATATAGAGTTTCTTCTGGTCTTGCATGACAGTCTTTCCTGAAGAGCGGCCGCGTCAGGCGGCAGCGCGTTGGGCCAGCATGGCGCCGGCCATGCGCCTGGCGATGGTCAGCGCGGCGCTGGTCATGATGTCGAGGTTGCCGGCATAGGCGGGCAGATAGTGAGCGGCGCCCTCCACCTCCAGGAACACCGACGTCTTGAGCCCGCTCACCCGGCCTACGCCCGGCACCACCAGCGGCGCATTGGCCGGGATCGTCTCGAACTGCACCTTCTGCTTGAGGCGGTACCCCGGCACATACTGCTGCACCTCGGCGGCCATGGCTTCGATCGACGCGGCGACCGCATCCTGGTCCGCCATCTCGCTCAGGCAGTAAACCGTGTCGCGCATGATGAGCGGCGGCTCGGCGGGATTGAGCACGATGATGGCCTTGCCCTTCCGGGCTCCGCCGATCGCTTCGATCGCCTTCGAGGTGGTCTCGGTGAATTCGTCGATATTGGCGCGCGTGCCGGGGCCCGCGCTCTTGCTGGAAATGCTCGCGACGATCTCGGCGTACAGCACCGGCGCCACGCGGGAGACAGCGGCCACCATGGGAATGGTGGCCTGTCCGCCGCAGGTGACCATGTTGACGTTGTGCGCGTCGAGATGGGCGTCGCCGTTGACCACCGGGATGCAGTACGGACCGACGGCCGCCGGCGTCAGGTCGATCATGCGCAGCGACGGGCGCAGGCCGCGCAGGAACGCATCGTTCTTCACGTGCGCACCGGCGCTGGTGGCATCGAACACGATGTCGATGTCGCCGAACACGGGCAGGCGCGTCAGTCCTTCCACGCCTTCGTGGGTGGTCGCCACGCCGAGGCGCGCGGCGCGTGCCAGGCCGTCCGACGCCGGGTCGATGCCGACCATCGCGCCCATCTCGATCTGCTCGCCGTGGCGCATGATCTTGATCATCAGGTCCGTGCCGATATTGCCGGAACCGATGATGGCTGCTTTCAGCTTGCGGGTCATGTCGTTCTCCTGTTGCTTGTTTCGCGTCATTCCACGCTGGCGCCGCTGGCCTTGACCAGCGGGGCCCAGCGCGTGCTTTCGCTGTTGAGGAAGGCGCCGAACTGTTGCGGCGTCATGGGCAGCGCTTCCAGGCCCTGGTCGGCAAACCGCCTGGTCACCTCGGGTGCCTTGAGTGCCTTGACCGCCGCCTCATTGAGACGCGCAACGATGGCATCAGGCGTGCCGGTCTTGACCACCATGCCGAACCAGACGCCGGCATCCAGCCCGCCAATACCGAGCTCGGAGAGCGTGCGCACGTCCGGCAGCGAAGGCGAGCGGCGAGGCGCCGCGATGGCCAGCGGCTTGACCTTGCCGCCCTTGATCAGCGGCGAGGTGGTGATGACCGGGTCGAACATCATGTCAACCTGCCCTGCCATCACATCCTGCAAGGCCGGGGCCGAGCCCTTGTAGGCCACGTGGGTCATATGGCCGCCGGACTTGTCGGCGAACAGGCCGCCCAGCAGGTGCCCGATCGAGCCGATGCCCTGCGAGGCATAGTTCACGCCGTCTGGCTTGCTCCTGGATAGCGCCACCAGCTCCTTGACGGAATTGACCGGGCTGCCCTGCGGCACCACCAGCACGAGCGGCGACGAAGCCAGCGCCGTCACCGGCTTGAAATCCTTGAGCGGGTCATACGAGAAGTTGCGGTACAGGCCGGGATTGATCGCGAACATTTCGGTGGCGGCCACAAACAGGGTGTAGCCGTCCGCATCGGCACGCTTGACCGATTGCGCCGCGATCTGGCCGCCACCGCCGGGCCGGTTCTCGACCACGACCGGCTTGCCCAGACTGGTCTGCATCTGCTGCGCCATCTGGCGCGCGATCATGTCGGTCACGCCGCCGGCGGGGAACGGCACGACGATGGTCAGCGGCCGGCTGGGAAAGGTGTCGGCCATGGCGGGGGCGTTGGCAGCCAGGCCCGCGGTCACGAGCAGTGCTGCCAGGATGGGTTTTGCGTATTTCATGTTGTCTCCTTGTGTATTTCTAATGGGGTAAATCGCTTGATGTGCGGCGCGCTAGCCCTGTGCGAACCGTGCCCGCACACTGCCGATGCCGCTGATGCGGGCCTCGAAGCACTGCCCCGGTCCGGCGGCGGCCATCGGGCCGAGCGCGCCAGTCAGGATCAGGTCGCCGGCGCGCAGCGGGTCGCCCAGCGAGGCCAGCTTCCGGGCCAGCCAGACCGCGGCGTTGAGCGGATGGCCAAGGCAATCCGCCCCCGAACCCGTGGAGACGCGCTCGTCGTCCCGCAGCATTTCCATCTTCACGGTCTTCAGGTCCAGGCCGGCCAGCGGCACGGGGACAGCGCCGAGCACCACCAGGCCGCTGGAAGCGTTGTCGGCCACGGTATCCACGTACGAGATATCCCAGTCGCGGATACGGCTGCCGACCACTTCAATCGCGGGCAGCACGTAGGCGATGGCGTTGATCAGGTCCACCAGCGTGGCGTCCTCCTCCGGCACATCGCGGCAGAGCACCAGCGCGACCTCGGCTTCCGCCTTCGGCTGCAGGGTGCGCGCGAGCGGAATCGGCTCATCGTCGCCGAAGACCATGTCCGCGAACAACGTGCCGAAGTCGGGCTGATCCACGCCAAGCTGGCGCTGCACCGCTGGCGAAGTCAGGCCGATCTTGCGGCCCACCACGCGGCGGCCCTGGGCCCGCCACGCGTCGACGTTGGCGCGCTGGATGGCATAGGCCATCGCGGCATCGCCGGGCGGGATTTCGCCGCGCAGCGGTTCGACCGGCGTGCGCGTCTGCTCTGCCTCGCGCAGCCGCCTGGCAAGCGCGAGCGTCATTTCCTGGTTTGACATGGTTGATCCTGGTTGGGTTATGCGTGCCCGGTGGCAGGCCGTGCCTGCATCACGCCGAAGCCTGCGATCCATTCGTCGATGGGCCGGTAGTACTCGACCGATGCCTGGTAAGGTCCGGCGGCGGCCAGCGCGCCAAATGCGGCGATCCAGGTGCGGATCTCGTGCGCCGACTTGCCGGCGTCGCGTGTGATGTCGTCATTGCGCATCGCATCCACCCCGCCCAGGTTGCCGCTGGCGAGCAGTTCCAGGAAGGCCCTGTCCCATGCCGGATTGAGCGGATGCAGGGGGCTGTCGCCCTTGGTGAACGCCTGCGCGGCGGCCACGGTGCGCGCCTGGCGGGCAGCACGCGACTCGGGCGACGGATTGCGCCCGGCAATCAGGCGCTCGGCGACCTCCGCGCTGGCCGAAGCAATTTCCGGCACCGGCGGCTCATGCGAGATCCCCCCCGAGCCCACCACCAGCACGCGCTTGCCCAGGCCTTGCAGGAAGCCACCGATGGCCGCGCCCAGCAGCCGCGCACGGCGGCACGTCGCCATGGGCGGCGCCACCGAGTTGATAAAGACGGGAATCACCGGGCACTGGCCGAGCCCGCCCAGCAGCACTTCCAGCGCCTGCGCGCAGCCGTGGTCCACCTGCATGCGGTACGACACGGCCACGTCCACGTCGCTGGCCAGCACGGCCTGCGCCATCGCAAGGGCGGTGCCGCGTGGCACATCGAGCGGGCCGGCGAGGCTCTTGAAGTCGCCGATGGCGCTGGCCTCGACGCCGATGCAGAACTGCGGCATCACGTCATAGAAAAATCCATTGAAGTGATCCGGGGCGAAGACCACCACCAGTTCCGGCGCGAAAGCTTGTACCCGGGCTCGCGCCGCGGCCTGCGCGCGCTCCACTTCGGCCACGATCTCCGGTGCGGGGTCGTAGTAGCCGTGCAGCGGCGTATGGGACAGGCATTCGAGATGCATCGGCATGTCAGGCTCCCCGGGCAAAGGCAATCGCGCGGTCGGGCACCGGCGCCGCATCCGGCCGGGCAGGCAGAGCGCCAGAGGCCGTGGATGCCGCCGGCGACACGTCGGCCAGGGCAAGCTTCCCGGCCAGCGCCTGGATGGCATCCGACACCTGCTGCGGCGAGCACATGCCGGCGACGAAGCGGTCGGGACGCAGCAGCACCACGGAGTCCGGCACCTTGCCGAACCATTCCTTGAGGCGCCCGGCGGCATCGCCGATGGGCATCACGCCGTCCGGCACATCGTCGCGATAGGCGAGCTGCGTATCGGGCTTGGCCATCACGAAACAGGCGCCCAGCTTTTCCCAGATGGCGCGCGCTTGCGGCGTCAGGCCGAAGGTCGGGTCGGCACCCCAGGCAACAATGGCGAAGCGATTGCCGATCACGTCGTCGAGGCGCACCGTATGGCCTGCCTCGGTCCGCACCATCGGCTGGATGAACATGCGCCCGACCGGCGAGCCGCCGGCCGGATCGCGGCCGTGAACAAGCCTTCCCACCAGCGAATCGCGTTTCTCGCTCATCAGCCCCAGCATGCGTCCCAGTGGCGAGTTGCCGGAACGCTCCAGCAAGCGCGCGAGGAAGCCGTCGTCCCGCTCGCGCCCTGGCAACAGCACCACCCCGGATTCGTAGCGCGGCATGGGCTTGAAGCGCATCTCCACGAAGTACTGTTTTACCGGTGGAAACACGTTCAGCACCCGCGTCAGGCCGTCGCGCAGCGACGCGCCGAAGCGGCTGGGGGGGGGGGAGAAGGCGCCCNNNGTCGCCCGCCACCTCCGACAGGTGGATCATCGAGCGCGCATGGGCGCGGCGTTCCGCGCCATAGGTGTCGAGCAAGCGGTCCTGCGCCACGCCCTTGACCACCATCGCCAGCTTCCAGCCCAGGTTGCTCGCATCGCGGATGCCGCTGTTGTAGCCCTGCCCCTGCCAGACCGGCATGATGTGCGCGGCGTCGCCCGCCAGCAGCACGCGGTTGACGCGGAACGTGCGCGCCAGCCGCGCGTTGTGCGTGTAGACGCGCTTGCGGATGTAGTCGACCTTGTCCGGGTCGGCCACTACCTTGCGGATCAGCGCGGCGAGGTTTTCCGGCCGGGACAATTCCTCTTCCGTCTCGCCGGGCATGACCATGAATTCGAAGCGGCGGATCCCGTGCGGCAGCGCGGCAGAGACATAGGGGCGGGTCGGGTCGCAATGCATGTAGATATGCGGCGTGCCGATCGGGTCGTTGCGCACGTCGACCACGATCCACTGGTTCGGCTTGGTGCGCCCTTCGAACGGCACATCGAGCGTGCGCCGCACGATGCTGTTGCCGCCATCGCAGCCCACCATATAGGCAGCGCGGATCGACGTGACCCGTCCCTGCGCGTCTTCCGCGCTGAGGGTCACGCCATGTTCGTCCTGTGTGAAGGCCGCGATGCCGTGGCCCAGCAGGACCTTCACATGCGCAAAGCGCTGCAGGCCGTCATACAGGATGCGGTCGGCCAGCGGCTGGATGAAGGCGTTGCGGCGGGACCAGCCAAACTCGTCGGTGCGCGGCTCGATCGATGCAAAGCAGCGGCCGGTATGCGTGACGAAGCGCATCCAGTGGTGCGGCGTGGTATGCGGCAGCAGCGCATCGGCCAGGCCGACCGACTGGAACACGCGCAGTGCCTCGTCGTCGAGCCCGATGGCGCGGGGGTAATCGATGATCTGGTCCAGCTTCTCGACCAGCACGACGCGCACGCCCTGCAGGCCAAGGATATTGGCGATCATCAGGCCAACCGGCCCGGCGCCGATGATGGCGACGTCAGTGGCAAGATCCTGCGGACGAGCGTCTCCGCCCGCCATCTCGATGGCGTTGTTCATGTCTCCTCTCCTGCTGTTTCGCGGATCTGGCGGGCTTAAACCGTGGTCGCTTCCGGCACGGCGTTGCCGAGCAGGAAATTCAGGTGAATGCGGTTGAAGGTGGCGGCATCCTCGAACTGCGGCCAGTGGCCACAGCCATCCATCACCGTGAACAGCGCGCCGGGAATCATGGTGGCGATGCGGCGGCCTTCCGAGACATCGGCGGTGGGGTCGTCGGAGGTCCACAGCACCAGCGTCGGGGCCTTGATGCGGCCATAGTGCTCGGCGCGCAGGATGTTGCGCTGGCGCGTTTCCATGTCTTGCAGCACCATGTTGCCGCGCTGGGCCTCGACCATGCCCGCTTGCGCGTAGATGGCCTGGCGCGTGGCGATCAGGTCGTCGAAGGCCTTGGCCTTGTCGGCCATCAGCCATTCCACGCGGGCCTTGATGAAATCCCAGCCCGGATCTTCCACGGCGCGCATCGACAGCGTCTTGAGGCGCTCCATCACCACCGGGTCCGCCTGCGAACCGCCGGCCGTGTTCAGTACCAGCCGCTCCACCCGCTCTGGATGGTCGATGGCCAGCCGCGAAGCCACCCAGCCGCCCAGCGATTCACCGCTGAACGAGGCGCGCCCGATGCCCAGGGAATCCATCACGCGGATCACATGGTCGACGTAATCGGGAATCTCGCGCCCGCCTGCCGGCTTGTCGGTCCAGCCGTGGCCGATCATGTCGATGGCCCATACGTCGAAATGCTCGGCATGCGATTGCAGGTTGCGTACATAGGCCTCGGCGTGGCCGCCGACACCATGCAGCAGAATCAGTGCGGGCTTGTCGCTGCTGCCGGCATGCAGGTAACGGGTGCGGATGCCCTTGGCATCGAGCCAGCCCTGGCTGAAGGAAACGCCGCGCAACTCGCCCCAGATGCTCTGGAACGGCTGGCTGGCCTGGCTGGACGGGACGGGCTTGAGGCTGGTGGCGGCGCTGGACATCGTGTCTCCTTCGTTCGTGAGTGTCTAAGTAGTACAGCGGAGTGTAGAGACCCGATTGCATCCCGACAAAAAAACGAACAGAATGTGCAAGGAGTGCACAACGTTGATTTAAAAGGATTTTTTAGGGTAATTTATGCCGCATAGCCGAACCTCCCCGTATGCCAGCGTGCGCGGGCTTAGCCGTGGACTGGACGTGCTGAAGGCGCTGAACCGGATGGAAAGCGGGCGCGGGACCGCCCTGCAACTGAGCGAGCTGACCGGGCTGCACCGCACCACGGTCAGGCGCCTGCTGGAGACGCTGATCGCGGAGGGCTACGTGCGCCGCAGCGAGTCGGACGACAGCTATCGCCTGACGCTGCAGGTACGGGCCCTGAGTGAAGGCTTCAATGACGATGAGTGGATTTCCACCCTCGCCGCGCCGCTGATGGGAGAACTACTGCAGCGCGTGCTGTGGCCGTCCGACCTGACGACGCCCGATGGCGACGCCATGATCATTCGCGAAACCACGCATCGCTTCAGTCCGCTGTCCTTTCACCGTGCGATGGTGGGGCGGCGCCTGCCGATGCTCTCGACGGCAGCCGGGCGGGCCTATTTCGCGCATTGCGGCGACGCCGAACGTGAAGACATCCTCAACCTGCTGCGTTCAGGAGCGGGGGGCGAAGAACAAGCCGCGCTGGCCAATAACGCTGCCTATGTCCGCAAGCTTGTGGAGCGCGTGCGCGCGGATGGCTTTGGCTCCAATCGCGGCGACTGGCTCGAGCAGCGCAAGATCGGCGCCGTCGCCGTGCCGATCCGGTACCAGGACCGCGTGCGCGGCAGCCTGAACGTGGTGTATCTCGCGCGCGCCCTGAGCGAGGAAGAGGCAATCAAGCGGTTCGTTGCGCCGCTGCAGGACATCGCGAATCGCGTCCAGGAAGGAATGGCCGCGCCCGCGTCAGCACGGCGGGCCACCTAGGCGCGCTTCAGTCCAGCACGATCTTGTGTGCGCGGATCAAGGCTCCCCACTTCGCGCGTTCACGCTCCACGAACTCGGCAAATCCTGCCCGCGTGTCGCCCATGGGTTCAAGGCCAAGCTCCTGCATCTGCCTGACCACGGCCGGATCCTTCAGCGCGGCGGCGATCGCCGCGTTGAGTTTGTCGGCCGACGCTGCTGGCGTACCTGCCGGCAGCACCACGCCCTGCCAGGCGTATGCCGTGAAGCCGGCCAGCCCGGCTTCGGCAAAGGTCGGCACATCCGGCAGCACCGCCGAGCGCTGCTCCGCAGGCAGCGCGATAGCGTGCAGCCGGCCCGCGCGGATCAGCGGCAGCGCCGCCGACAGATCCGCCATCATGAAATCAACCTGCCCGCCCGCCACGTCCTGCAGCGCCGGCGGCGTGCCTTTGTAGGGCGCATGCACCGCGCTGGCCTGCGCGCGGTCCAGCATCAGTTCGGCACTCAGGTGATGCGGGCTGCCGGTGCCCACCGAAGCATAGGAGGCCTTGCCCTGGGCCGCCTTCAGCCAGGCGATGAACTGCGGCAGCGTCTTTGCCGGCAGCGCCGGGCTGGTCACCAGCACCACCGGCAGCTTCACCAGCGACGTGACCAGCGTGAAATCCCTGCTGGCGTCGTAAGGCAGCTTGCGGTACAGCGCGGGGTTGAGCACCAGCGTGCCCTGCCCCGCGGTGAGCAGCGTGGCGCCGTCGGCGCGGGCCTTGGCCACGTCCTGTGCGGCCAGGATCGTGGCGCCGCCGGGCTTGTTGTCCACCACGATGTTCTGGCGCATGACCGGCGCGATCTTCTGCGCGACGATGCGCGTGGCCAGGTCGCTGCCGCCGCCGGCGGTGTAGGGCACCACCCAGCGCGCGGCGGGGTCGGCCGCCAGGGCCTGGGTGACGCCGCAGAGCGCTGCCGTCAGCAGGACCGCGGCACGGAATGTTTGCCGCACGATAGAGGGCGAGCGCGCGCTTGGCGGGCAGGCTGATGCTTGCATAGTGTGACTCCTCGGTTTCTTGTTTTTCATTCGGCCAGGATGGGACCCGCTTCCGGTGCGATGGTTTGGCACCCTTCTCCTGCTTGCGGGAGATGGGTCGGGGGGAGAGGGCGGGTGCTGGTTACGTCGCCATGCTGGAAAAAACCGTTGGCTCCGCTTCGAGTGGCTCCTTTTGGCGCACTGGCCGGCTCCGGCTGGCGCTGCGCCCCTAGTACGTCTTGTCCCCGCCGGCCCCGGCACCGCCCTGCCCCTTGAACTGCGCGGCCAGGCTTTCCGCCGCACGAGCCAGCATGGTGGCATCCACGCCAACCGCGGTAAACGTCGTCCCAAGGGTCATGTACTTGCGGGACTGCGCGACGTCGGCGCTGAGAATGCCCGCCCCCTTGCCGGCACGGCGAATGCGCGCGATGGCGTCGGCGATGGCGCTCTGTACCTCCGCATGCCCCGGATTGCCAAGATGCCCCAGATCGGCGGCCAGGTCGGCCGGGCCAATGAATACGCCGTCCACGCCTTCGGTGGCCGCGATCTCGTCCAGATGCTCGAGCCCGGCGCGTGTCTCCACCTGCACCAGCACGCACATCTCGCTATTGGCGCGGCCCAGGTAGCCATCGACGCGGTTCCAGCGCGAGGCGCGCGCCATCGCGCTGCCCACGCCGCGCACGCCTTGCGGGGGATAGCGCGTGGCCGCCACGGCGGCGGCGGCCTCGGCGGCGTCCTGCACCATGGGCACCAGCAGCGTCTGCACGCCAAGGTCGAGCAGTTGCTTGATCTGCACGGTGTCGTTCCAGGACGCGCGCACCACCGGTTGTACCGGATAGGCGGCCAGCGCCTGCAACTGCGCCAGGATGGACGGCACCGTATTGGGCGCGTGCTCGCCGTCGATCAGCAGCCAGTCGAAACCGGCGCCGGCGAGCACCTCGGCCGCGTACGGGCTGGCCAGCCCGAGCCAGAGCCCGACCTGCTGCTCGCCCGCGGCGAGCGCGCGCTTGAAGATATTGAGGGGAAATTCCATGATGGCCTCGGATTCATGCGAAATGGCAAGCCACGGCGCCCAGCGCGCCGTAGTCCACCTGGAATGTATCACCCGGGCTGGCGGCCACCGGCCGGGTGAAGGAGCCGCCAAGGATCACCTCGCCCGCTTCCAGGCTCACGCCGAACGGATGCAGCTTGTTCGCCAGCCAGGCCACGCCGTTGGCCGGATGGTTGAGCACGCCGGCGGCCACGCCGGTTTCCTCGATCACGCCATTGCGCGACATGATGGCCGAGACCCAGCGCAGGTCCACATCGAAGGGCCTCACCGGCCGGCCGCCCATGACCACGCCGGCATTGGCGGCATTGTCGGCAATGGTGTCGAACACCTTGCGCGGGCGCTTGCTGTCGGGGTCGATCGACTGGCTGCGCGCATCGATGATCTCCAGCGCGGGGATCACGTAGGCGGTGGCGTCGTAGACGTCGAACAGCGTGCAGTGCGGCCCCTTGAGCGGCTTGCCAAGCACGAAGGCCAGTTCCACTTCCACGCGCGGCACGATAAAGCGGCCGGGGGGAATCGTTGCGCCGTCCTGAAAGAACATGTCGTCGAGCAAAGTGCCGTAGTCGGGCTCGTCGATCTGCGAGGACAGTTGCATGGCGCGCGAGGTCAGGCCGATCTTGTGTCCCTTGACGGTGCGGCCCCCGGCCAGCTTGTGCGCGACCCATTCCCGCTGGATGGCGTAGGCGTCTTCGATGGTGATGTCGGGATGGTCCAGCGAGATCTGCCGGATCTGCTTGCGCGATTGTTCCGCATCGTGCAGGCGATGGGCAAGCTGGCGAATCAGCTCGGGGCTGAGCATGGGGTCTCCGTGGGTAGCGTTGAGATTGCGTGGGCGTGGCGCCGGTCAGGCTTTCCTGAAGCGGGCATGGACGTTGTTGTGCTTGTAGCTGCCGCCCTCGTTGAACTCGACCAGCTCCATCGACAGCGCCAGATAGCGCCGTGCGTACAGCTCGGCGAAGTGCGCCTTGACGGCCTCGAACAGCGCGTCGCAAGCCGTCTTCTTTACCGCCTCGGGGCGCCCGGCGCCGATCTTCAGCGTGATGTGGACGAAGGCATAGTCCGCCTCGCCGTCCGCCATGCGGTAGTCGGTCAGCGCCAGCGCGCGCGAGCGGATGCCGCCGGTGGGAAACACCCCGTCCTGCGCGATCAGCACGTCGTTGATGGTCTTGAGCAGGGCCGGTACGCGCGCCTCGGTCCGGATGTTATCGGTGTACTCGACGATGATGTGGGGCATTGGCGGCCTCGTTGGTGAGTCGTGATCCAGTGATCCAGTGATCCGTCAGCGCACCGGGAAGACCGCATTGATCTGGCCCGTGCCGGAACTGGTGAAATAGTCTGTGACGATATCGACGGGCTGGTCGTACTTGTCCCAGCCCAGCAAGCCAAGCAGCATGGCCGTATCGTGCATGCCGCCCTCGCCGATGCAGTGCTCGTTATACTCGGGCAGCATGCGGCAGAAGGTGGCCCAGTCGCCCTGCTTCCAGAGTTCCACCACGCGCAGGTCCACCTGCCTGAAGAACTCGCGGCTGATCTGGTGGATGCTTTCCTCGGGGCTGTTGTTGTCGTTGAAACGGTGCGACAGCGAGCCGCTGGCAAGAAAGGCCACATTGGCGTCGCTGGCCTCGATGGACTCGCGCAGCGCGGCGCCGAAGCGGCGGCTCTCGTCGAGCTGGTGCCAGGCGCACCAGGCCGCGACCGACACCACCTTGAAGTGGCGGTCGGCGTTCATGTAGCGCATCGGCACCAGCGTGCCGTATTCCAGTTCCAGGCTGGCGATCTCATGGGCGCGCGTCATCACGCCGCGTTCGGTCGCGGTGCTGGCGATCAGGCGGCCCAGCTCGGGGTTGCCGTCGTAGGCATAGGCCATGTCCTTGATGAAATGCGGCAGCTCGTTGCTGGTGTAGATGCCTTCGAAATGCGCGTTGCAGTTGACGTGGTAGCCGGCGTTGACCAGCCAGTGCACATCGGCCACTACGATGGTGTCCACCCCAAGCTCGCGGCAGCGCCGGCCGATCTCGCGGTGGCCGGCGATTGCCGCTTCGCGGCAGCCGTGGTGCTTGCCCGGTAGCTCCGACAGGTACATCGACGGTACGTGCGTGATCTTGGCGGCGAGTGAAAGCTTGCCCATTGCGGTGTCTCCTGTTTTGTCATGGCGCCGGTTCGCAGCCAAACGGCGCGCCGGCTGCTCTCAAACGCCCCAGCGCGGAATGTGATGCCCGCCCATCGAGATACAAACGTTCTTCACCTCCGCAAACACCTCGAAGCTGAACTCCCCCCCTTCGCGCCCGGTGCCGGACGCCTTGGTGCCGCCAAAAGGCTGCCGCAGGTCACGCACATTCTGGCTGTTGACGAACACCATGCCGGCCTCGATGCCGCGCGCCAGCCGGTGCACCTTGCCCACGTCCTGCGTCCAGATATACGAGGCCAGGCCGTAGGCGGTGTCATTGGCCATGGCCAGGCCGTCATCCTCGCCCTTGAAGGGGATCAGGCAGGCCACCGGGCCAAAGATCTCCTCCTGCGCCACGCGCATGTGGTTTTCCACATTCGCCAGCACGGTAGGCTGCACGAAGTTGCCGTTGCGCAGGTGCGCCGGCAGATCGGACGGGCGTTGCGCGCCGCCGGCCAGGATGGTGGCGCCCTCCTGCTCGCCCAGGCGGATATAGCCGGTAACCTTCTCCCAGTGCTGCTGGGTGATCATGGCGCCCACATGCGTCTGCTCGCTGGTCGGGTCCCCCACGCGCAAACGCCTGGCGCGCTCGGCGAACTTGCGCGCGAAGTCGTCATAGACGGTGTCCTGCACGAAGATGCGCGAGCCGGCGGTGCAGCGCTCGCCGTTGATCGAGAAGATGGTGAATAGCGCGGCGTCCAGCGCGCGCTCCAGGTCGGCGTCGTCAAACACCAGCACCGGCGACTTCCCGCCCAGTTCCATCGAAAACTTCTTCAGGCCGGCGCGTTCGATGATGCGCTTGCCGGTGGCGGTGCCGCCGGTGAACGACACCGCGCGTACATCCGGATGGCGCACCAGCGCGTCGCCCGCGCTGGCGCCGTAGCCCTGCACCACGTTGAGCACACCGGCCGGCACGCCGGCTTCCAGCGCCAGCATGCCGAGCTGGTCCGCCGTCAGCGGCGACAGCTCCGACATCTTCAGCACCGCGGTATTGCCCAGCGCCAGGCACGGCGCGACCTTCCAGGTGGCGGTCATGAAGGGCACGTTCCACGGCGAGATCAGCGCGCACACACCCACCGGCTGGTAGAGCGTGTAGTTCAGCATCTGGTCGTCGACCGGATAGGTGCGGCCGTTCATCTGCACGCACACCTCGGCGAAAAAATTGAAGTTCTCGGCGGCCCGCGGAATCAGCTGCTTGCCGGTCTGCGCGATCGGCAGGCCGGTGTCCTGGGTTTCCAGCGCGGCCAGGTGCGGCACGTGCTCGGTAATCAGGTCCGCCAGCCTGCGCATGATGCGCGCGCGCTCCTTGGCGGGTGTATTGGCCCACTTGGGAAAGGCCGCCTTGGCCGCCGCCACCGCGGCGTTGACCTCGGCCTCGCCGCCCGCGGCCACGGTGGCGATCTTCTCGCCGGTGGCGGGGTTCCAGGTCACGAAGGTGTCCTTGCTGTCGACCTGCTTGCCGTTGATCCAGTGCCTGATCATGTCTTCCTCCTTGTTGGCGCGTGGCGTATCAGCGCACGCTGCCGTATCCGGTGGCGGAGGCGATGGTGTTGACCAGCCGCCCCACGCCTTCGATTTCCGTGACGATTTCATCGCCCGGCTGTGTATCGGCCAGCCCTTCCGGGGTGCCGGTGAGGATCACGTCGCCCGCCTCCAGCGTCATGAAACTGCTGAAGTATTCGATGAGCCACGGAATGCCGAAGATCATGTCGCGCGTGTTGCCCTGCTGGGTCAGCTTGCCGTTTACTGTGGTGCGCAACGCCAGGTTCATCGGGTCCGGCACCTCGTCCCGATCGACCAGCCAGGGCCCGAGCGGGGTGCAGGTGTCGCGGTTCTTCACCCGCAGGTTGGGGCGGTAGTAGTTTTCCAGGTAGTCGCGGATGGCATAGTCATTCGCCACCGTGTAGCCGCGCACATAGTCGTAGGCTTGCGCCGCCTTGACGCCGCGCGCGGTGCTGCCGATCACCACCGCCAGCTCGCACTCGTAGTGCATGTACTTCACGCCTTCTGGCCGGATGGTGTGGGCGCGGTGGCCGATGAACGCGCCCGGCCCCTTGAGGAAGACCAGCGGTTCTTCCGGCGCCTTGAAGGCGAGTTCGCGCGCATGGTCGGCATAGTTAAGGCCGAGCGCGAACGTGGTGCGCGGCGCCAGCGGCGGCAGCCACGTCACCGCGTCCTCGCTGACCACACGGCCATCGTCGAGACGCAGTGCGCCCTCGCCCGCCGGTTGCGCGCCGTGGATCAGGCCGTCGAAGGCCACGCGTGCGGTTCTCATGCGGTCTCCCCAATGGCTGCCACGACCCGGTGCCGCAGGCACCCTACGCCTTCGATCTCGATTTCCACGGTGTCGCCGGCACGCGCCAGCGGCGCGCCTTCCGGCACGCCCGCCAGCAGCACATCGCCGGCTTCGAGCGACATGAAGGCCGTGACATCGGCCAGCAATTGCGCCACCGGGCGCAGCAGGTTGCCGGTGTGATTGCGCTGGCGTTCCTCGCCGTTGATGCGCACTATCATCGTGAGCGCATCGGGGTTCCCCGCTTGCTCGCGCGCGGTCACCCACGGGCCGATCGGGCAATAGCCGTCGCGGCACTTGTGGCGCACCGCCGGGCGGTAGTAGCTGGCATGCGGCACGCTGACGTCGGACACCACCGTGTAGCCGGCGATATAGTCCGCTGCCCGCGCCGCATCGATGCGCGTGGCGCGGCGGCCGATCACGATGCCCAGCGCGGCGCCGATCTCCAGCGTGTCCTGCCCCGGCGGCAACGCTACGTCGCTGCCGTGGGCGGCCAGTGTATTGGCGGGCTTGATGTAGAGGATGGGTCCGGCCGGAGGCGCCTGGTACGGCGCGGCATTGACGCTGTCGCCCAGGGCCGCGAGCGCGCCCTTGAAATTCAGCAGCGTGCCGTAGACCGTGCCGGTGATGGCGGGCTGCCACATGAACTCGTCTTCACCCAGGGCGCGCGCCCCGTCCCACGGCAGCAAGGTGGCTTCGTCCACCGGCATTGCCCGCACCGGCCGGCCGCCGGCAGCGATTCTGGCTTGTCGCATCGTGCTCCTGTCTGGTTGCGCCCGCTTCGCGCCCGGCCATTGCATTGCCCGGCTTGCGGATCGTCGTGGCGGATCGCCAGTTGGCGCTGCCTGTACTTAACATGTTAATAAGATTGCGCGGGAGTTTCAAGTGCTTTGTGCCGTCCGGCTTCTCAGACATTCTGCGGCCGCTGGCAGGTTCAGGCTACCCGGCTCCGGGAACGTGGACGCGGGCCTGTCATCGTGCTGTCATGCAGCATCGCCAGAATTCGGCCTGTACCGGGTCAGGCCTTGCGGCAGCGCAAATTTACTAATGCGCCGCAGCAGCAAAAGAGCTTGCTACCCGATTTTTTTGCAGCTTGAATGAAAACGTTTTCATTTCTGCCGCCATGCCTTCTTCGCTAACCGAGACCGGAACGACACACGTGAAGCGCAACCAGGACCGATCGCCCACCCTGCCCGACGCCGCCGGCACCGCCACCCTGGCTGACGTGGCGCAGGCGGCCGGCGTCTCGCTGGCCACCGCGTCCCGCGCGTTCAACAGCCCGGCGCTGGTGCGCGAAGGCACGGTGCAGCGCGTGCTGGAAGCAGCGCGGCAACTCAGCTTCCGCCCCAACCTGCTTGGCAGCAAGCTGCGCGCGCAGCAAAGCCGCATGATCGGCGTGATGCTGCCGACGCTGGAGAACGCCGTGTTCGCCGAATGCTGGCGCGGCATCGAAGACGCGGCGCTGGCCGCCGGCTACTCGCTGATGCTGGTGACCAGCGCCTACAACCCGGCGCGCGAGCGCGAACGCATCGAATACCTGCTGCGCCACCGCGTGGACGGCATGGTGCTGACCGTGGCCGATGCCGCCCGCAGCGCCGTGCTCGACCAGCTCGACGCGGAAGGCGTGCCCTACGTGCTGGCCTACAACCAGGCTGCCGCCCGCGGCCAGCGCCATTCCGTCTCGGTGGACAACCGCGCCAGCGCCCGCGAAGGCGTGGAAGCCCTGATCGCCGCCGGGCACCGCCGCATCCGCGTGGTATCCGGCGCCTTCATCGCATCCGACCGTGCCCGCCAGCGCTTTGACGGCTACCGCGACGCCATGCGCGCGCACGGCCTGGAACCCGCGCCACCGGTATGCCTGCCCACCCACACGGCCAGCAACGCCGAACAGATCCGCGCGCTGGCCGTGGGGCCGGACGCGCCGACCGCCTTCTTCTGCACCAATGACCTGCTCGCGATCGGCGTGATCTCCGACCTGAAACGGCTCGGCCTGCGCGTGCCGCGCGACATCTCCGTGCTCGGCTACGACGGCATTGCGCTCGGCGCGCTGGTGGAGCCGGCACTGGCATCGGTGGTCCAACCCAATACCGAAATCGGCGAGCGCGCCGTCGCGCGCCTGCTTGCGCGCTTCGCGCCGTCCGGCGCCGGCAAGCAGGACGGCGCCAGGCCCGGACGCGTCACCCTGTTGCCACACACCCTGCGCCTGGGCGGCACCGTCGCCGCGCCGGCATGAACCGTCTTCCACCCGCTTTCCCCAGCCCCAGTCCGCTACTCAAGGAGTTCACCATGCAAGCAAGCCGTACCTGGCCCAAACCGCTACGCTGGATCGCCATCGCACTCGGCGCCGCCGCCTTCAGCCAGGGCGTGGCAGCGCAAACCGCGATCTGCTACAACTGCCCGCCCGAATGGGCCGACTGGGCCTCGCAGATCCGCGCCATCAAGGAAAAGACCGGCGTCACGGTGCCGCACGACAACAAGAACTCCGGCCAGTCGCTCGCGCAACTCGTCGCGGAGAAAGGCAGCCCCGTCGCCGACGTGGTCTATTACGGCGTGACCTTCGGCATCCAGGCCAAGAAAGACGGCGTCACCGCCGCCTACAAGCCGGCCCACTGGAACGACATCCCCGACGGCCTGAAGGACCCGCAAGGCAACTGGTTCGCCATCCACTCCGGCACGCTCGGCTTCATGGTCAACGTCGACGCCCTGCGCGGCAAGCCCGTGCCGCAATCCTGGGCCGACCTGCTCAAGCCAGAGTACAAAGGCCTGATCGGCTACCTCGACCCCGCCAGCGCCTTCGTCGGCTACGTCGGCGCCGTCGCCATCAACCAGGCCCTGGGCGGCTCGATGGACAACTTCGGCCCCGCCTTCAAATACTTCCGCGACCTGCAGAAGAACCAGCCCATCGTGCCCAAGCAGACCGCCTATGCCCGCGTGCTCTCCGGCGAGATCCCGATCCTGCTCGATTACGACTTCAACGCCTATCGCGCACGCTACAAGGACAAATCCAACGTAGCCTTCGTGATCCCCAAGGAAGGCACGGTAGTGGTGCCCTACGTGATGAGCCTGGTGAACAAGGCCCCGCACGAAGCCGAAGGCAAGAAGGTGCTCGATTTCGTCCTGTCCGATGCCGGACAGGCGCTATGGGCCAACGCCTATCTGCGGCCGGTGCGCAGCGCCGCGATACCCAGCGAAGTACAAGCCAGGTTCCTGCCCGCGGCGGACTACGCGCGCGCCAGGCCCGTGGATTTCGGCAAGATGGCGGAAGCACAGAAAGGGTTTAGCGAGCAGTATTTGAAAGAGGTCCGCTAAGCGGATGGCTGCTAGCAGCGATGCCCTGCTGTGCTTGATAAGTCAGGCTGAGTTAGTTGCGTCGCCATCGCTTTGCCTGCGCCCGCCCACTCCCCCGGTTGCCATCCCGCAAGCGGGGGAAACCGGGAGTCGATTCAAACTCACAGGGTGTAGCCGTGTGGAGCGCCCCCAAGGGCGGTCCACAGCGAGCCGTCAAGGTGTACCAGGCCGTATGAGGCGCCTCGGGATCCGGCGAAAAGAGCGGAAAAGAGGGACCCATGTTTGAGTATCACCTTAAGGCGATGCGAGTTTGGGTGCACACCCCA
>NZ_JFJV02000247.1:0-4826 GCF_000611145.1 Cupriavidus sp. SK-3
GCACGTCGGAAATCCGCCGCATGCTGATCGGGCGCGAGCTGTACGCCGAGACGGCATAAGCTGCCCTGCCGGCCCGCTTGCGCCGCCGCGATCACTGCACGAGACAAAAGAACAGAGACCCGACACCCTATGCCCACGCTCGAAACCAAACTCAATGCGCGCTCGGAATCCTTCCGCGCCAATGCCGACGCCATGCAGGCGCTGGTCGTCGACCTCAAGGCCAAGATCGCCAGGCTGGCCGAAGGCGGCGGCGAGGAAGCCCGCGCCAAGCACCTCGGGCGGGGCAAGCTGCTGCCGCGCGATCGCGTGCAGCAACTGCTCGATCCGGGCACGCCGTTCCTGGAACTGTCGCAGCTCGCGGCTTATGACATGTACGACAATGCCGCGCCCGGCGCGGGCATCATCACCGGCATCGGCAGCATCGCCGGGCAGGAATGCGTGATCGTCTGCAATGACGCCACCGTCAAGGGCGGCACCTACTATCCGCTCACCGTGCGCAAGCACCTGCGCGCGCAGGAAATCGCCGAGCAGAACAACCTGCCCTGTATCTACCTGGTGGATTCCGGCGGCGCCAACCTGCCCAACCAGGACGACGTCTTCCCCGACCGCGATCACTTCGGCCGCATCTTCTACAACCAGGCCAACCTGTCCAAGCAAGGCATCCCGCAGATCGCGGTGGTGATGGGTTCGTGCACGGCAGGCGGCGCCTACGTGCCGGCGATGAGCGACGAGTCCATCATCGTCAAGAACCAGGGCACGATTTTCCTGGGCGGCCCGCCGCTGGTGAAAGCAGCCACCGGCGAAGAAGTCACGGCCGAAGACCTGGGCGGCGCCGACGTGCACACGCGTCTCTCTGGCGTGGCCGATTACTTCGCGCAGAACGACGCGCACGCGCTGTCGCTGGCCCGCAATATCGTGCAGCACCTGAACCGCCGCAAGCCGGACCAGATCCGCCTGCACGAGCCCCTGCCCCCGCGTTATCCGGTGGAAGAACTGTATGGCGTGATTCCTACCGACACGCGCAAGCCGTATGACGTGCGCGAAGTCATTGCACGTATCGTGGACGACTCGGATTTCGACGAATTCAAGGCGCGCTACGGCACCACGCTAGTTTGCGGCTTTGCGCGGATCTGGGGCTATCCGGTTGGCATCATCGCCAACAATGGCATCTTGTTCTCGGAATCGGCGCTCAAGGGCGCGCACTTCATCGAACTGTGCTGCCAGCGCAAGATCCCGCTGGTATTCCTGCAGAACATCACCGGTTTCATGGTGGGCCGCAAGTACGAGAACGAAGGCATCGCGCGCAACGGCGCCAAGATGGTGACGGCGGTGGCGACGGCGCAGGTGCCAAAGTTCACGGTGATCATCGGCGGCTCGTTTGGCGCGGGCAACTACGGCATGTGCGGGCGCGCGTATTCGCCGCGCTTCCTGTGGATGTGGCCGAACGCGCGGATCTCGGTGATGGGCGGCGAGCAGGCGGCCAGCGTGCTGGCTACCGTGCGCCGCGACGGCATCGAGGCCAAGGGCGGCAGCTGGAGCGCCGAGGAAGAGGACAAGTTCAAGCAACCGATCCGCGACCAGTACGAGCACCAGGGCCACCCCTACTACGCCAGCGCGCGGCTGTGGGACGACGGCGTGATCGATCCCGCGCAGACGCGCACGGTGCTGGGCCTGGGCTTGTCGGCCAGCCTGAACGCGCCGATCGGCGAGATGAAGTTCGGCGTGTTCCGCATGTGATCGCGCGCTGTCATTGCACGCGTAAATGCCCCGGATATTGAATCGCACCGCATCGCACAGGACACAACCATGGAATTCACCACCCTGACCGTCACCGCCGCGCAGCATGTGGCCACCGTCACGCTGAACCGGCCGGACGTGCGCAACGCCTTTAACGAGACCGTGATCGCCGAGCTGACCGGCGCCTTCCGCGCGCTGGGCAGCGAGCCCGCGGTGCGTGCCATCGTGCTGGCGGGCAATGGCCCGGCCTTCTGCGCGGGCGCGGACCTGAACTGGATGAAGAAGATGGCCGGCTACTCGCACGACGAGAACCGGTCCGATGCGCTGACCCTGGCGCAGATGCTGCACACGATCTGGGCCTGCCCCAAACCCGTGATTGCACGCATTCACGGCGACACCTATGCCGGCGGCGTGGGCCTGGTCGCGGCCTGCGACATCGCGGTAGCCGCGGAACCGGTGAATTTCTGCCTGTCGGAAGCGCGCCTGGGCCTGTTGCCCGCCACCATCAGCCCCTACGTGATCCGCGCCATGGGCGAGCAGGCCGCGCGCCGCTACTTCATCACGGCCGAGCGCTTCGGCGCGGCCGAGGCGCTGCGACTGGGCTTTGTGCATGAGGTGGTGCCGGCCGACGCCCTGGACGCCAAGGTGGCCGAACTGGCCGCCGCGCTGGTGGCCAACAGCCCCAACGCCGTGCGCGAGAGCAAGCGGCTGGTGCAGGAGGTGTCGGGCCGGGCTATCGACGATGCGCTGCTGGCCGATACCGCCGACCGCATTGCCGCGATCCGCGCCTCGGAAGAAGGCCGCGAGGGCGTGCGTTCCTTCCTGGAAAAACGCTCGCCGTCCTGGCGGCCTGCCTGAGCGAACCGCCAGCCAGCCCCAAGCAATCACGCGCCGTGCGGCTCGGATAGCCGCCGAATCAGCCGCGCGGCCATCGCAGCCACGCCGCCAGAACTAAAACTAGGAACAGCCATGTTCAACAAGATCCTGATCGCCAACCGCGGCGAAATCGCCTGCCGCGTGGCAGCCACCTGCCGCCGCCTTGGCATCCGCACCGTAGCCGTCTACTCCGACGCCGACGCCGACGCACGCCACGTGGCGCTGTGCGACGAGGCCGTGCACATCGGCGGCGCCGCCGCGCGCGACAGTTACCTGCGCGGCGACCACATCATCGAGGTGGCCAAGGCGACCGGCGCGCAGGCGATCCATCCGGGCTACGGCTTCCTCTCAGAAAACGACGGCTTCGCCGATGCCTGCGCCGCGGCGGGCCTGGTCTTTATCGGCCCGCCGGCATCGAGCATCCGCGCCATGGGCAGCAAGAGCGCGGCCAAGCGGCTGATGGAAGAAGCCGCGGTGCCGCTGGTGCCGGGCTATCACGGTGAAGACCAGGATCCGGTCCTGCTGCGGCACGAGGCCGACCGCATCGGCTACCCGGTGCTGCTGAAAGCCAGCGCCGGCGGCGGCGGCAAGGGCATGCGCGTGGTGGAAGCCAGCGAAGGCTTCGAAGCCGCGCTGGCTTCGGTGCAGCGCGAGGCCAGCGCCAGTTTCGGCGACGACCGCGTGCTGGTGGAGAAATACCTGACCCGCCCGCGCCATATCGAAATCCAGGTGTTCGCCGACACGCACGGCAACTGCGTCTACCTGTTCGAGCGCGACTGCTCGGTGCAGCGGCGCCACCAGAAGGTGCTGGAGGAAGCCCCGGCGCCCGGCATGAGCGAGGAGCGCCGGCGGGCGATGGGCGAAGCCGCCGTTGCGGCGGCGCAGGCCGTCGGCTATGTCGGCGCGGGCACCGTTGAGTTCATCGCCAACCAGGACGGCTCGTTCTACTTCATGGAGATGAACACCCGCCTGCAGGTGGAGCATCCCGTCACCGAGATGATCACCGGGCAAGACCTGGTGGAATGGCAATTGCGCGTGGCCTCGGGCGAGCCGTTGCCGCTGAAGCAAGATCAGCTTCGCATCCACGGCCACGCGCTGGAAGCGCGCGTCTACGCCGAGAATCCCGACAAGGGGTTCCTGCCCTCCACCGGCACGCTGCGCTACCTGCGCACCCCGGCGGCGGTGACGTTCGCCCTTGGCCACGACGGAGACGGCCCGGCCGGCGTGCGCATCGATTCCGGCGTGCGCGAGGGCGACACCATCAGCCCCTACTACGACCCCATGATCGCCAAGCTGATCGTGTGGGGCCGCGACCGCGAGGAAGCGCTCGCCCGCATGGCGCAGGCGCTGGCGGAGTATCACGTGGTGGGCCTGTCGACCAATATCGCCTTCCTGCAACGGCTGGTGACTTCGCAGGCGTTCCGCACCGCCGACCTCGACACCGGGCTGATCGAACGCAACCAGGCAGCATTGTTCCCGCCGCCCGCGCAGGTGGGCACCGAGACCATCGCGCTGGCAGTAGCGGCGCTGATGGATGCGGAAACCCGCGCGCGGCGCGTCGATCCGGCGGATGCGCATTCGCCGTGGCAAAACGCCGGGGCATGGCGCTTGAACGGCGACGCCAGCAGCCAGTTCCGCCTGCGCACCAGCGAAGGTGAAACGCTTGCCAGCCTGCGCAGCGATGGCGGCAGGCAATGGCTCACCGTGGGCGAGCAGACCGTGCCCTTCCGCGCCACCACCCAGGCCGGCGGCTACGCGCTTGACCTTGGCGCGCGTACCGTCAAGGGCAGCGCCCATATCGACGGTGAAACGCTTTACGTGTTCAGCGGCGCGCAGCAAACCCGGCTGGAGGTCATCGACCCGCTCGCCCACGCGGGCACGGCCGATGCCGAGGGCGGCAAGCTGGTGGCGCCGATGCCGGGGCGCATCATCGCGGTGATGGTCCAGGCTGGCGCCGTCATCGGCAAGGGTGATCCGCTGATTGTGATGGAAGCCATGAAGATGGAGCACACGCTGACTGCACCCGCTGATGGCGTGGTGCAGGAAGTGCTCTATGGTATCGGAGATCAGGTGCAGGATGGCGCGCAGTTGGTTACGCTGGAAGATGTGGTGGCGTGAGTGAATGCTCTTTTTGGGGGGGTGCTTGTAGCCCCGCTGATGCGGGGGGATGCGTTTTTTGGGTGGGGTTTTATTGCTTCTAGCTGCTGGCGCGG
>NZ_JFJV02000248.1:0-4804 GCF_000611145.1 Cupriavidus sp. SK-3
CACCGTCAAGACGGGTTCGCTGGCCGCTTACCTATGTGCGGAGAATTTCGCGCTTACAAGTCTTCTACCGGGCCAGCTACAGACCCGAGTTCAATCCCCGACGAGATGGCCATCGCCGATCTCAAGCCGGCCGTCACAAAGCTGGCGCCGGCGCGCACCAAGCTGCAGCTGGTCAAGGCGACGTCCAAGCACCTGTGAAGCGTTCAACGACAGCCCGAGCGGACCAAAAGCGACTTTCGAGCCCAAGCCGCTTCGTGATGCCGCATGAGTTTATAGATACAATGCCGGATCAATAGGTTGACCTTTTACCGAAGGACCACTAGCCACGGCGCTGCAACGCCGTGGCTATTTTTACGTGCCGACGCGCTCGAGGCCAACCGTCTAGCTCCGGGCGGCGTTTCGCTGGCGGGGAAACGTCAAGATGAAGCGCGTGGTGCCTTCCGACGATTCCGCCGAAATCTGGCCCCCGTGCGCAAACATGATGGCTTGCGTGATGGAGAGACCCAGTCCCACGCTTTCGGACTCGGCACGCGTCCTTGATTTGTCGGCACGGAAAAAGCGATCGAATAGCGATGGCAGCAACTCGGGGCTGATTTCCTCGCCCTCATTCTCGACTACGATCGACGTGCTGCCGCCCTGCTCGCGCGTCTCGACCCGGATCTCTTTGCCCGACGGCGTATAGCGTAGCGCGTTCGAGAGCAGATTGCTGAGCGCTCGGCGTAACATCAGACGGTCGCCGGTAATTTTCGCTTGCCCATCAAGCCGTAGATTGACGCCCTTGTCCTCTGCCAGCGCGTCGTAGAACTCAAACAGCGCCTGCACTTCATCGGCCACGTTGATCGCTTCCTCATTCGGGAGTGTGATGCCGTGCTCCATCTTGGCCAAGTACAGCATATCGGACACCATGCGCCCAAGCCGCTGCAATTCCTCGGCATTCGAGGCCAGGACCTCTCGATATTTGGCGGCATCCCGCGGCTGCGATAGCACGACATGCGTCTGCGTCATCAGGTTGGTGATGGGCGTGCGCAGCTCGTGTGCCAAATCGGAGGAGAATTCCGAGAGCCGCCGAAAATCATCCTGCAGTCGCTCCAGCATCGCGTTTAACGTGATCGCCAGATCTGCCATTTCCACCGGCACGGCTTCGACCGGCATGCGCGCATCCAGTTTGTTCGCGGTGACGCCCTTGGCGCGTGAGGCCATCATGCGCAGGGGCGCGAGCCCGCGTCGCGCCGCCCACCAACCAAAGAGACCGCTGGCGAGCACCGCCAATGCCGTATAGAACGCCAGCGAACGGCGAAACGCATGCATGAAGTGCGCGTGGATTTCCGTGTCCATGCCGACCACGACGCGCAATGGAGCAATGCGCGGGTCAGCCGCACTCACCTGCGCGCGCATGCCGCGGTATTCCTGCTCGCCTTGCTGCCAGACGAAGGTATTGTCACGCGCCAATTCGCGCGGGATCGCCTCGACAGCAATCGCAAAATCGAAGTCCTTGGTCGCATACAGCTTGTGGCCTTGTGCCGTCTGCACCTGCGCGACGAAGCCAGGATGGTGATCGACCATTTCCCGAAGCCGCTGGGGCAACCGCTCGGCCGGCGTTTCCTGCGCGATCTTTTCGATCAGGCGAATATTGTCGCCGAGCACCACATAGTCCTCGGTGGCGAAGTGGCGGTCCATCGCTAGCCAGATGAGAACGCCCAAGCCCAACAGCACCACAGCAGAGCAGAGCGAAAACAGGATGGTCAGGCGCATCGTCAGGGACAGGCGATGCGTCATACCTGCTCCTCCGGCGCTTCCAGCACGTAGCCCATGCCGCGCACGGTCTGAATCAACTTGGTGTCAAAGTCATCGTCGATCTTCGCCCGCAAGCGGCGAATGGCCACATCGATCACGTTGCTATCGCTGTCAAAATTCATGTCCCAGACTTGGGAGGCAATCAGTGAACGCGGCAGGACCTCACCGCGCCTGCGGGCGAGCAGCTCGAGCAGTGCAAACTCCTTGCTGGTCAGCGCAATGCGGCGACCGCCGCGCGACGCCCGACGCCTGCCCAGATCCAGCACCAGGTCGCCCACCTGAATGCGGTCCATCGCCAGCTGTACGGTACCGCGACGCAATAGCGTGCGGACCCGGGCCAGCAATTCCGAGAAAGCGAACGGCTTGACCAGGTAGTCGTCAGCGCCCAGCTCCAACCCCCTGACCCGGTCGGCCACGCTGTCGCGGGCGGTCAGAAACAAGACCGGGACCGGGTTGTCCGCGGCACGAATGGCCTGCAGAATGCGCCATCCATCGAGATCCGGTAGCATGACGTCGAGGATAATCAGGTCGTACGACTCGGTGAGCGCCAGGTGCTGTCCGTCAAGCCCGTTGGCAACCAGGTCGACCACGAACCCGGCCTCGGTCAGCCCCTGGCGCAGGTACTCGCCGGTCTTGGATTCATCTTCTACCACCAACAGCTTCATCTTCGAACCCTCCCCCTATTCTTTCGGATTATGTGCCGGCCTGTTGGGCCAGCTCTATACCAGGTAGTCTATCCAGACGCTCTGCGAGTAACCTCGACCTTACCGGAATGTAATGTTTAGGTAAGTTGACGGTAGCCTCGCTCTCGTTACTCTCTTGCTGCCGCCTTCCGACGCGGCCATTCAAGCAAAAAGGACTATTTCATGCGACGTGATCGACCGTCTGGCCTTGTGCTGCCTAACCTGCCGCGCCGCCGTTTTGTACAGGGTCTGGCCGCCGGCGGCGTGATGGCGGGACTGTCTGGTCTGGGCGGTACGGCCTGGGCCCAGCCGTCAGGCCGACCGGCAGATGTCTTATCCGGCACAGCACCAGTGCTGCGCGGCACCGAATTCGACCTCGTGATTGGCGAGTCGGTGGTCAACTTCACCGGAACCCCGCGGGTGGCGACCACCATCAACGGCATGTTGCCGGGGCCCACGCTGCGCTGGCGGCAAGGCGAGACCGTGACGATTCGGGTCACGAACCGGTTGCGTGAACATACGTCGATTCACTGGCACGGGATCATCCTGCCGTTCGAGATGGACGGTGTGCCGGGCATCAGCTTTGCCGGCATCGCGCCGGGCGAGACCTTCACCTACCGCTTCAAGGTCGACCAGACCGGCAGCTATTGGTATCACTCGCACTCGGGCTTCCAGGAGATGACCGGCGTGTATGGCGGCATTGTGATCGATCCTGCCACCGGCGTGGATGGCGTGCGGGCCGATCGCGATTACACGGTGCTGCTCTCGGACTGGACCGACGAAGATCCGATGCGCGTGCTGTCGAAACTGAAGGTCCAGGGCGACTACTACAACTATAACCAGCCGACGGTTATCGATTTCTTCCGCGACGTCTCCAACGAGGGGATGAAGAGTGCGCTCGCCAAGCGAAAAATGTGGAACGAGATGCGCATGAACCCGACGGATCTGGCGGATCTCTCGGGTGCCACGCTGACTTACCTGACCAACGGCGTCACGCCGGCTGGCAACTGGACTGGCTTGTTTAAGCCCGGCGAGAAGGTTCGTCTGCGGTTCATTAATGGCGCGGGCAACACGTTCTACGATGTGCGCATTCCCGGCCTGAAGCTCAAGGTCATCCAGCTCGACGGGCAGAACATCGATCCGGTGACCGTGGACGAGTTCCGCTTCGGCCCGGGCGAGACCTGTGACGTGGTAGTCGAGCCTCGCGACGACGCCTATACCATCTTTTCGCAGTCGATGGATCGCACTGGCTATGCCCGCGGCACCCTGGCGACGCGCGAAGGACTAACCGCGCCGGTGCCGGCGGTCGACAAGCCGCAGTGGCTCACGATGGCAGACATGATGGGCAGCATGGGAGGCATGGATCACGGTGGCATGGGCGGGATGGATCATGGTGGCATGGCCATGCAGGGCATGAGCCACGCTGGCATGCAAGGCATGGATCATGGCTCCATGGGCGGCATGAGTCATGGGGCAATGACCATGGATCATAGCCAGCACGCCATGGGGGGCATGGGTAGCATGGACGCTGCCGCATCGCTGAAGGTCCCCAGTACCAAGGCGCGGCACGCGAAGACTGAGTATGGCGCCACCACGGATATGCGTGTGGACATGGCCCGCACCAACCTGGATGACCCCGGCATCGGTTTGCGCAACACCGGGCGCCGCGTGCTGACACTGGCCGACCAGCACACCATTGGCGGCCCGTTGGACAAGCGCGGACCGGGGCGCGAAGTGGAGCTGCACTTGACCGGAAACATGGAGCGGTACTCCTGGTCCATTGATGGGGTGGAGTTCGGGAAATCGACCCCGGTCCACTTCAAGTACGGCGAGCGACTGCGCGTCATCCTGCACAACGATACGATGATGACGCACCCGATGCACATGCACGGCATGTGGAGCGAACTCGAGGCGCCGGACGGCTCGTTCCAGGCGCGTCGGCATACCATTGCGGTGCAGCCGGCGCAGCGCATCAGCTTCCTGGTCACTGCCGACGCATTGGGTCGGTGGGCGTGGCACTGCCACCTGATGTTGCACATGGATGCGGGGATGTTCCGCGAAGTGGTGGTGGCCTGACCTCTTAATTGAATACGCACATGCATAAACCAACAAGAACAGTACTGGCCGCGTTGCTTGCGTCCGCGGGCATGAGCGCCGCTTGGGCGCAACACGCCCACACACCCGATAGTCAGGCAGAATCCTCGTCCACAGCTGTTGAAAAGGCGAAACCTACGCCAAAAGCAAAGGCGCCGGGCAAGCCCGGCGGCACGCAAGCTATGGACCATAGCCAAATGCCAGGCATGGACTCGATGCAGGGCATGGACCAC
>NZ_JFJV02000248.1:4878-16151 GCF_000611145.1 Cupriavidus sp. SK-3
CAGGCATGGAGTCGATGCAGGGCATGGACCACAGCCAAATGCAAGGCATGGAGTCGATGCAAGGCATGGACCATAGCCAAATGCAAGGCATGGAGTCGATGCAGGGCATGGACCATAGCCAGATGCAGGGCAAGGACTCGATGCAAGGCATGGACCACAGCAAGATGCAGGGGATGGACCATGGCGACATGCAAATGCAAGGCGGCAGCGCTCCCGCCGATGCGCGCGATCCGCACGGCTACTCGGGCGGCTATCAACTCGGTGTCGGCCAGTACGCCGTCGGAACGGCCCGGTCGCTGCACATGGCCGACGAGCACCTGTTCGCCTCGGTGCTGGTTGACCGGCTGGAATGGGTCAAAGGTAACGAAAGCAATGCCGCCGCCTACGAGGCGCAAGCCTGGATCGGCAGCAGCTTTAACAAGCTCGTGATCAAGGCCGAGGGGGAATCCGAGAAGCGCAGGATCCCGGAGGCCCGCACCGAGCTGCTGTGGGGCCATGCGATCGCCACGTATTGGGACACGCAGTTGGGTATCCGCAACGATGCCGGCTATGACCGGCCGACACGTAACTGGCTGGCCTTCGGCGTCCAGGGTCTGGCGCCGTACTGGTTCGAGGTTGACGCCACCGGCTATATCGGCACGGAAGGCCGCGCTGCACTGCGTCTGTCAGCCGAGTATGAGCTGCTCATTACCCAACGCCTGATTCTGCAGCCAAGAGTCGAGGCCAATCTGTACGGCAAGAACGATCCGGAGATTGGTGTGGGTAGCGGGCTTTCCAACGGCGCTGTGGGACTGCGTCTGCGTTACGAGTTCAGCCGCCAGTTCGCCCCGTATATCGGCATCGAACGGTTCCAAACCTTTGGCAATACCGCCGACATGGTTCGCGCCTCAGGCGGCCGTAGTGGCGAAACTCGCTTCGTGGCGGGTGTTCGCATGTGGTTCTAACCACCTATTTCAACCCACGTTTATATTTGGAGTTCACCATGCAAGCGCCCCGCTTCACCATTCGTGCCACACTGGCTGTCGCTGCCGTGCTGGTTAGTACCGCAGCGTTCGCCCATCCGAAGCTGGTTTCATCCACGCCCGCCGACAAGGCCGAAGTCTCGGCGCCGCAGAAGATCGAGCTGAAGTTTTCAGAGAACCTCGCGACCCAATTCTCCGGGGCCAGCCTCGTCATGACCAGCATGCCTGGCATGGCTAACCATGCGCCGATGAAAATTGCCGCCAAAGTTGCCGGCAGCGACGACCCCAAGACCATGGTGATCACCCCGGCCCAGACGCTGGCGCCTGGCAGCTACCGCGTCGATTGGCGTGCGGTGTCGTCCGACACGCACCCGATTAACGGCAACATCGCGTTCACCGTGAAGTGATCCGCCGATGGACTGGGCAACTATTGCAGTGCGTTTCGCACTCTATTTCGACCTGACTGCACTGTTTGGTCTGCCGCTGTTTGGCTTGTACGCACTGCGCCGTCAGGAAATGGCGTCGCCAACCGGTGGGCGCTTTTTGACGATTGGCGCGGCGGTCGCGGCCCTGGGCATCGTCCTGTCGCTGGCCAATATTGCCATCATGGCCAAGGGCATGACCGGTGCCGCATCCTACGCCGAACTGCAAGGCCATGTCTTCGAAATGATTGTGACAGGCACGGCGTTTGGCGCGGCCTGGGTCGTGCGGCTCGTTGCCCTGGTCCTCTGCGTGCTGATCGCGTTGTTTGTGCGCAAGCGGCCAGAACTTCAATTCTGGGTTCTGGCTGCAGCGGGCGGCGTCGCGTTGTCCACGCTTGCCTGGGGCGGCCATGGCGCCATGGATGATGGCATTCGACGCTACATTCACCTCGCCTCGGATATCGCCCATCTAATGGCCGCCGGCGCATGGGTCGGCGCTCTGCTCGCGTTCGTCTTGTTGTCCCACCCATCTGCCACGCCTGCCAAGGTTGCCCTACTGAGCCGCACCTCGAACGGCTTCGCTCAGGTGGGTACGATCGTTGTCGCAACCTTGGTCATTACCGGCGCAGGGAACTATTGGTTGATTGTCGGTCCGGTCTTGCCGGAACTGTCGCTGAACTCATACGGTGGACTGCTGGTGTCCAAGCTGGCGCTGTTCGGTACCATGCTCGCCCTTGCCGCGGCTAACCGTTTTCATCTGAGCCCGCGCCTGGAGCATGCCGTACGGACGGGCGACCATGCCGTCGCCGTTCGTACCTTGCGGCGCAGCCTGATGTTCGAGACCAGTGCGGCAACGCTCATTCTGGCTCTTGTCGCCTCGCTCGGCATCCTATCCCCCGCGGGCATGTAGCCACTGTTTCACGAACCGCGCAGCAAGGCTGCGCTTGCCTTGCTCTCAAACAACCGCCAAGGAGATGCCATGAAGACGATCAAGTCGTTGCTGCTGGTGTTGGGGCTGTCGCCGATGCTGGTGTGGGCTGCCGGCAGCATGGAGGGCCATGCGAGCCCGGCGAGCGCCAGTAAGTCCGCTGCCGGTCAGCCGGGCAAGCCGGCCAAGGTCTCACGCACAGTTAACGTGACCATGAGCGACACGATGCGGTTCGCGCCCGACTCGATTCAGGTCAAGCGCGGTGAAACCGTGCGTTTTGTCGTGCGTAATGTCGGCAAGGTGGAGCACGAAATGGTGATCGGTACCGCCGCTGAGCTGAAGGAGCACGCGCAGATGATGCGCAGCATGCCTGATGCCAAGCACCCTACCCCGAACCAGATTACGCTCGCACCTGGCAAGCAAGGCACACTCGTGTGGCAGTTCGACGGTCCCGGGACCGTCGAATTCGCTTGTCTGGTGCCGGGCCATTTCGAAGCCGGCATGGTCGGCAAGGTGGCCGTCAAGTAAAAAGCGCGACGACGGGTGCGTCCGCGGCGACCAAAACCGCGCAACGATGCTGAGGACATCAGCATCGTAGGTTGGGTCGCCCGCAAACTTGTGGGGCATGACGTGGACCTTGTTACCTGTCCAGAATGTAACGTTTGGGCAACGTTATCGTCGGGATGCGCTGATTAGACTAGATCGTGCGGCAACTCGCGCTTGGGTACCGGTAGCCTTGCCAGCTTTGCGCACTGATCAGCGCAGCACCAAGCTGCGTGCGTCCTTGGCGCGTTGGGAAGCCGGGTTGTCGCAAAGGCGGGTCCGTTAGACCTTGCCGCAAATCGACAGGGAGTCTCATCATGACTACCACGCAGGCTTTACGGATCGCACTGGCACTCTCAGCCTTCGGCATGGCGTCGGCGTGTGCGCCTTTGCCACCTGCTAGGGCCGATTTGTATGGTACGGCCGCTGGCGTCGAGACGGCGACTCGGTCGATCACGCTGCGGCCAGGGGCGCGATACGTTAATGTAACCTCTGGTGAAACCGTTGCGTTCCGGGGCGCCAACCGCACGCTGGCTTGGACCTTTATGACAACAAGTAGTGGACGATCGGCAGTTGCGCTGAGCTTCCTTTTGCCGGATCTGCCGGAAGCCAAAGGCATCACGGCCATCATCGCGCCAAGCCCGCTCTATCGGGGCAGCTCATGACGTGTTAGTGCTATTTGGGCGCTCTGCCACACGACTGCTTCGACAGCCATCCCCAACGCCGCAATCAGTACCAGTGGGTGCTGGAACGTACGCCTTGGTCCGCTGACTTGGCACTTGCAGACCCGAGGAGCACCGCCTGTCTGGCCATATCGCCGCCTACTGCGCAAGGCGGAACGCGTGGCCTTCCGCGCGCATGTGCGTTTGCAGACCAGCCTAATGCAATTTGGCGAGAGCATGCAAAAAGTCACTGCCCCGCGTCGCGATGTGCAGACGATCGCCGTAAGCCAATTTTTCCAGATGCACCAGCTGCCGCTCAATCAATGCCTCGATCGACGCGCGATCGAGGCCGGCGAGATTGGGGGCTGCGTCGTCGATCAGCATAAGGGTGGCCACTTCATGTGGTGTCAGCATCGTAGTCTCCAGGACCCCCAGAATTGAATCGGCGGATGGTTCCGCTCTCGTGGCGACGCGTTTCAGCATTCATTCAATGGCCGCCGTGCAGACACGTCAAGGTAAATCACCGGCGCTGGGTCTACCATAAGGCAATGCTCGACTTTCCATAACGGCCATGAGACTCATCTTTCACCGGCGAGGCCATCCAGACCAGCCCCTGCATGGCATGCGCTACTACTTGATCCTTGGGGCGGCGCTGGTCGTACTTGGCCTTTTGTATCTCTTCTGGGCGACGTAAGGGGATTAGTGCCGGCGCAGCGTTCGCCGATCTTCGCCCACGACAAATCATCGGCGTAGCGGCACGCGTTTCCGAGCCGTTTGGGTGGCGCGCGTCCGCTGCTCGCATACGGCGTGTGCCACCCGCGAGCGGGCAGGCAAGAGACAGGAATTACCATCCGCGATCCAATCGCCTGAATACCAGCAAGCCGGCCGCTCAACGCGACATGTTCGTCAGCTGTGGCGTGCACACCGCGACGGGGCGTGCAGGGTCACTGCAGCAGCCCAGGCTAGGCTCGAAACAGACGTAGGCGCCATCGCTGACCGGAGCGCCTGCTTGCGGTGTTTGCTTGGGTCGCTACTTCGGGCTCGCATACTGAGCGGTCGCTTCGCGCTGCACTGCTGCCATTTTCTCAGGCCAAGTGCTCTTGATGTACGCGAGCACGGCAATGATGTCGTCATCCGACATCGACTGGCCGAAGGCTGGCATGTCACTGACATAGCCTTTCGGCGCGGTCACGCCGGCAACGAGCCCATTCTTGGTGATGGCAAACAGCACCGCGTCTGCATGGTGCCAGGTATGACCCGATGCATCATGCGGGGGCGCCGGCATCCGGCCATTTGCGAGCCGCTCGCGCCAGTTAGGCTGGCCTTCGAGCTTGACGCCATGGCACGACGCGCAGGCCTGTGCGTACAGCTGCATGCCGCGACCGAGTTGCACGGCATCCGTGGCATCGATGCGCAGTTGGCGCCCTTCCCTGAGCGTCTGCGGTCCACCCGAGGGTGGCTCCAGATAGCGTTTCGCCTTGAGCGCGACCCCGGTGGCCGCCGCGGCAGCCACCACCAACACGCAGGCCACGATCCAGCGCGACTGAGTTGACTCTTCCATGTCCTTTTTCTGGCAGTGCTGAAGTTCTGGCAACGCTTACCCGCGCTGCCCCGCCGCAGCCCTAGTCTTTCGAAAATGGCTTGCCGCTAAAATCAACTGTCACAAGCTTTCCGTCCATCTGCCCCATGCCTGGCGAGTTTGCAGGCATGCCGGGCACTGCGACTCCTTTCCAGGTCGGCTTGGCAGCGAGCTTGCGCACCGCTGCCGCCGGCACGTGACCCTCCACCACCTGCGCGCTGCCATCGATCACCGCGGTATGGCAGGAGCCGAACTGGGTCGGGACGCCGAGCCTGGCCTTGATCGCCGTCACGTCGGACGAATCAATGACCTTGGTCGGGATGCCAGCCTGGTTCACGTGTTTGACCCATTCTGCACAGCAGCCACAATTGGGGTCCTTATACACCGTTAGCGTCGGCGAGGCCGCTTGCGCGCCGGCGGCGGCCGCGAGCAATGCGGCAGTGGTCAAGAGATACTTCATGGATTCTCCGAAAAAAATCATGTCGATAGACAAGTCAGCACGGTGTCGAGTGCCTTATCGCCAGCTTAAATCTCGGCCTGCCGCAGGCGTAGCGCATTGGAGATCACCGAGGCCGAGCTCAGGCTCATTGCCAACGCGGCAATCATAGGCGAAAGCAGCAAGCCGGTGAACGGGTACAGCACCCCTGCCGCTAACGGTACCCCGAGCGCGTTATAGATGAACGCGAAGCCAAGATTTTGTTTCATGTTGCGAATGGTTGCCTCGGATAGCTCGCGTGCGCGCGCAATGCCACGCAGGTCGCCTTTGACCAGCGTCACCTGAGCACTGTTCATCGCCACATCGGTGCCGGTGCCCATGGCGATGCCCACATCCGACTTGGCCAGCGCCGGGGCATCATTGATGCCGTCACCGGCCATGGCGACCACCGCCCCGCTTTGCTGCAGTTGGCTCACCAGCTGAAGCTTGTCTGCGGGCTTCACTTCGCCGTGGAACTCCGCAATGTCCAGCCTTGCGGCCACCGCCTTTGCCGTGGCCACGCCGTCGCCGGTGGCCATGACCACGCGGATGCCTTCGGCCTTCAGGGCCGCCAGCGCTTCGGGCGTTGAGCCTTTGACGGGATCCGACACCGCAAGCAGGCCGGCCAGACGGCCATCGACGCCAAGATACATAACGCTCGCGCCTTGTGCGCGCAGCGTATCGGCTTGGGCGCGCAGCGCCTCGGTGTCGATGCCGTCGGCTTGCATCAGCGCCGTATTCCCAATGGCGAGTATCTTCCCACCGACCGTACCGCGCACACCGATGCCCGTGCTCGATTCAAAGTCCCGTGGCTTCTCCAGCGCCAAGCCACGAATGCGGGCCGCCTCCACCAGCGCCGCGGCCAGCGGATGTTCGCTGCCCTGGTCCAGGCTCGCCGCCAGCCGCAGGACCTCGTCGTCGGCATAGCCATTGGCGCCAATTGCACGCTCGAAGGCCGGCCGCCCCTCGGTCAGCGTACCGGTCTTGTCGACGATCAGGGTGTCGACCTTGCGCAGGTTCTCGATCGCGGCGGCGTCGCGGAACAGCACGCCGTTGGTGGCGCCCTTGCCGCTGGCAACCATGATCGACATCGGCGTGGCCAGCCCCAATGCACAGGGACAGGCGATGATCAAGACCGCAACTGCATTGATCAGACCGAACACCCAGCTCGGCTGTGGACCGAACAGGCCCCAGGCAAAGAACGTCACCACGGCGACGCCGATGACGCCGAGCACGAACACGCCCGCGACCTTGTCGGCCATGCGTTGCATCGGCGCCTTTGAGCGCTGCGCCTGCGCCACCATCTGCACGATCTGGGAGAGCACCGTTTGTGCGCCAACCTTCTCCGACCGGATGATCAGGCTGCCTGAGGTATTCATGGTGGCGCCAATAACGGGGTCGCCCTCGCGCTTGGTGACCGGCATCGGTTCACCGGTGATCATCGATTCGTCCACCGAACTGCTGCCTTCGGTCACGATGCCGTCGACGGGCACCTTCTCCCCGGGCCTTACGCGCAATAAATCACCGACATGCACATGAGTGAGGGGCACATCCTCCTCGGCGCCATCGCGCCCGATACGGCGCGCCGTCTTGGGCGCGAGCCCGAGCAACGATTTGATCGCCGCGGAGGTTTGCGATCGCGCCTTGAGTTCAAGCAGCTGGCCGAGCAGCGTCAACGAGATAATGACGGCCGCGGCCTCAAAGTACACGCCGATGCGGCCGTGGGCGGCAAAGGTCTGAGGAAACGCATCCGGTGCCTCGGTTGCCACCACGCTATAGGCATAGGCCGCACCAGTGCCCAGACCGATCAGCGTCCACATATTGGGGCTGCGATGCAGGAACGACTGGACGCACCGCACGAAAAAGGGCCAACCCGCCCACAGCACCACCGGCGTCGACAGGACCAGTTCGACCCAGCTCTGCGTCGCCGCCTGCATCCACCCGAATCGATGCCCAAGCATGGCCAACACCGTGGTCACCACCGTCAACGGCAGCGTCCACCAAAAACGGTGCCGAAAATCCACCAGCTCCGGATTCTCGGTCTCGTCCAGGTCCGGCAACAGGGGCTCCAGCGCCATGCCGCATTTCGGGCAGTTGCCGGGATGATCCTGCCGGATCTCGGGGTGCATCGGACAGGTGTAGATCGTGCCCGGCGGCCCCGATTCCGCATCCGGGGCGGCTGAAGGGGCCGCGGCAGGAGCTGCCGCAGCCGCGGCATACTTGGCCGGGTCCGCCTCGAACTTGCGCTGACACGATGCACTGCAAAAGTAATAAGGGTTGCCAGCGTGTTGGGTCTGGAATGCCGAGTCAGCCGACACCACCATGCCACAGACCGGATCTTTGGCCGTGCCGACGCTCGACACTGGGCTCTCGTGCGGCGCACCGTGGCCATGGGAATGGTGCTGGTCAGCATGCGCGCCATGACCGGGGCTTGTTCCCTTGTCATGGTGGCCCGCGTTCGGTGGGTGGCGCTGGCTACTGGGTTCATTCATGGAAGGCCTCCTGTTAGTCGTGGCGCTGTCCGTCCACTGGATCGCCGCCCTCTTTCGAAGGCGCGCTGCGCCCGTGGCCGCCATGGAATAGATGCATCAACGGACACAATAACACTAGCGCAAACGGCAACCAGGAAGCAACCGCGCTCCAACGCGGCATCCCGAGCGCGATGGCGGCGATAATTGCCACGGCGGCAAGGACGAGCACCCAACGCAGCGACCAGCGAAACCGACGGACTTGGCCGGCGTTGGCGCCGTGATGCGTCGATTGGGAATGACATGCTTTCATGACAGACTCCTTACTTGACCATGACGGGAAGCTGACCGGAGGCCAATCGCAACGCTCAGCTTTCTTGTGATAACGGTAGAGCTTCCGATAATGGGAAGGTCAAGCCGGTTCGCGTCAACATTGCGCCAGGTCAAAAGGCCTCACGGTGATACACTGCCCGGCAAAAATGCACACCATGACCGACACCATCCGCATCCTCATTGAGCGCTGGAAGACCGATCCCGCCGGCGCCTATCAAACCTGGTTTCTTTGGCCGGAGCGGCTGAAGAATTTCCGCTCGATTCGGCGTGGCATCGGCGCGGTGGTCGACGAGATCCAGGCCGGTACATTCGGCAACGCGTATCGGGGGTCATCGCTCGAGACCGTGGTGTCTTCAATCGCAGAACAACGGCAGATTTTCAAAGGCGCGGATCACGCCTTTCTGTGGAAGCCAAAACTGCGCATTCCAGACATCTATGAGCATGCCGACAATCAGCGTGCTTTTGCCAGACTGCTCCATACCTGCAACTGCTGTGACACCGAATCCGAAGTCCTTGATGCGATTCGCCAGCTGAGCAGCCTCGGCATCAAGGGTCTCGGGCCGGCGGCGGCCAACCTGCTGTATTTCATTCATCCCACGCTGGTGATGCCATTCAATACCGCGATTGTCAATGGCTATAACGCCCTGACAGGCTCGTCGGTCAAGCTTGGCAAATGGGATCACTATCTGGCGATGCGCGAGGGGGTGCTCGCCCTGAATCAGCGTTATCGGGATTTGCTCTCCAATGACCTTGGCGCGATCGCGGGCCTGCTGTTTGACATCGGCATGCAGCGCTATCCGCTGCCACCGCGGCAAGCGCAGGCCGACGATGTGGCCGTCTGGCAGCAGGAACTGGCCAAGGTGCGCGAGCAGGCTGCCGCGCTTGCCAGGCAGATTCAGCTGGGGCAGGCCGAAGACGCCACCCATACCGAAGTGCAGGGATGGCTGCGCGATCTCGGCAAGTCGCTCGGCTTTGCCGTTTGGATTGCCACGAACGACCGAAGTCGGCTGTACAACGGCGAGCCCTTGAGCCAGGGCTGTCTCTCAACGTTGCCGCCGGCGCTGCTTGTGGCGGGAGGCGATACCGTTCCATTGATTGACACTGTCTGGCTAAACGCCACCACCCTCGAGGTCGAAGCCGCCTTTGAAGTCGAACATACCACCTCGATCTATTCCGGCATCGTGCGCTTGCTGGATCTGGCGCTCGGTTCCGACCAGTCCGCCCGCAAGCATCTCTTCCTCGTCGCACCAGATGATCGCGAAGGCGACGTGCGCGCGCAACTGAGCCGCCCGGCCTTTAGCCGCGTGTCGGCACTCAATATCCGCTATGTCCCCTATTCCAGCCTGCGCGAGCATCGCGAAAGCATTGCGCGCTTTGGCAGTGGCTTAAAGCCGATCGAGGCCATCGCGAGACAGTTGTGAGTCGCGTTCTGGCGGTGGTCTGCGATGGCGCGGGCAATCTTCCGGGCTTTGGCGCGGCGCGGCGCTGGCTAACCGCACGTCGGCTCCCAGCGCCCACGCGAGTAGCAAACTTACCGCCCACGCCACCCAGAGGGTCGCGAGCGTATGCGAAAGGAAGTGCGCGCCCTGCGCCATGCGGGCCGCGCCAAGTGTGCCGCCCAGCAGCAGTCCGCCAGCCAACCCAACCCACGCCCAACGACGGCCGGCGGGACGCAATGCGATCCCCCACACGACCCAGAGAAAGCCGGTGGCCGCGTGACCGGCAGGAAAGCATTGTCCCGGCTTGACGTCAGCTGGCAGCGGATCCAGCAGCCGCATATAGGGCAGGCTGCCGCCGAACTGAGCCATGTCCCAGGGACAATGGCGTCCCGTCATGAGCTTCAGGAGCGTGACGCTCAACGGGATCACCACCATGCCCGCAGCGGCAAGCAACGCATTGCGACGCGGCAGCCAAGGCAGACGCCCTCGCCAGCCCAGCCAGCAGACACCCATGGCCGCGGCTACGGCGACGTAAGTGATCGACTTCGCGCCCTTGTGGAGCACCGCTTCAAATAGCCAGTGCTGGCGCAACGGGAAGACCGCCCGACCGGCATCGTAGAAACGGCCCTCGAGCCAGAGGTCGAGTTCGGTGCGCTGGAACACGTAGGCCAGCACCAGCGCGGCCGATGCCAGCATCCACCATTGCTGGCGTAGCCAACGCTGACTGGCGGGCGTCTGAACCAACGGCATTTCTCTCATGGGGGCATTATCCGTTGCGGCAGCGTGCCGACAAATCCATGGTGGCATCCCGGGTCTGGGTGCGGATATCCAGCAGGCCCAAGACCGTGGAGATTAAGTGGTCATGCGTGGCGGGTTCGCGCGCACGCGCGCGCAGGCAGGAGACATCGAGCCGCATGCGCTGGGCGAATGAGGCTGAGAACCACATCACCATCGGTACATCGGTCTGCTCCCGCGGAGCAATCGCGTAAGGCATGCCATGCAAGAACAGTCCGCGCTCCTCCCAACGACTCGCCATGGTCTGATACATAGATCATGGCCGTGTCATAGCGCGCCTCGAGTTGTTGGAGCCAGTCGATGGTGCGTGCGAGCACATGATCGGTGTACAGCAATGCATTGTCGTACGCGTTGCGAATTTGCTCTGGGGTACAGCGCGAGAGATCATCGGTGTCGCAAGTCGGACCGAACTGCGCGAATCGGGCCGGATACCGCCGGTAGTACGCGGGACCATGATTGCCGAGTTGGTGCAGGACCACGACCAAGCTGCCAGGTAGCTGATGCCGCAAAGCTTCCGCCCCGGCTAACAACACTTCATCCAGGCAGCGGTCGCGATCGCATAACGCCGACATAGCCTGAGGATCCGGCTGCCACGTGGGCAGGCCTGCACAGACGCCTTTGCATCCCGATTGATTGGTAAGCGGGTCGCCAGCACCGTCTGTACTGT